>NZ_JBOBDO010000024.1:0-91098 GCF_050586665.1 Pseudomonas sp. ES4
TCCCTAGAGGCATTCCCACGCAGAGCGTGGGAACGATCAGTGAGCTAGTTGAATTCATCCCCAATCGGATACCGACTGGCATTCAGGCTTTCCTTGATCTTGCGCAAATGCGGCTGGAAATCCACGCCTCGGCGCAAGGTCATACCAGTGGCGAGCACATCCAGCACGGTCAGTTGAATGATCCGCGACGTCATCGGCATATAGATGTCGGTGTCTTCCGGCAGCGGAATGTTCAGGCTCAACGTGCTGGCCTTGGCCAGTGGCGAACCCTCGGCCGTCAGGCCCAATACCGAAGCACCGTTTTCCCGGGCAATTCGCGCCACTTCCACCAGTTCGCGGGTGCGGCCAGTGTAGGAAATGATCACGAACAACTCGCCGGTGTGCGCCACCGACGCAATCATGCGCTGCATCAGCACGTCTGCGTGGGCGGTGACCGCAAGGTTGAAGCGGAAGAACTTGTGCTGCGCATCCAGCGCCACCGGGGCCGAGGCGCCGAGGCCGAAGAAGTGGATCTGCCGGGCCTGGATCAACAGGTCGACGGCGCGGCTGATCAGGTTCGGGTCAAGCGCCTGCAACGCACTGTCCAGCGAGGCGATGGCGCTGCCGAAAATCTTTTTGGTATACGCCTCGGGATTGTCGTCGGCCTCCACCGCACGGCTGACATACGCGGCACCACTGGCCAGGCTCTGGGCCAATTGCAGCTTGAGTTCCGGGTAGCCGCTGACGCCAAACGAACGGCAGAAACGGTTGACCGTCGGCTCGCTGACCTTTGAGGCCTGGGCGAGGGCGGCGATGCTGAACCGGGTGGCCTGCTCTGGGTTGAGCAGGATGACTTCGGCGACTTTGCGTTCTGCCTTGTTCAGGTCTTCAAGGCGATTCTGGATCTGTTCCAGTAAATTTCGCACGCGGTCCATATATGTTCCTTAGCTCCGCAAACATGAGAGCAATGCAAATAAGGGCCCCGGCTATGCAAATTGGGACTTTGATCGGGCCCGTAACGGTGGCCTATCCTACTGATGGCTCCGACCGACCACCACTCGGAATCTGTATTTTGCGAAAATGTTGTGGTTATTACTACATTTTCCCTTGAGTGATGCCTTGAAAAAAGGTATTTGTAGCTTAACTTGATAAAAGAACAAACATCATGCCTTCGATTACGGTTGAACCGTGCACCTTTGCCTTGTTCGGCGCCCTCGGCGATCTGGCCTTGCGCAAGCTGTTTCCTGCCCTTTATCAGCTCGATGGCGCAGGCCTCTTGCACGAGGACACGCGAATTATCGCGCTGGCCCGTGAGCCGGGCAGCGAGCAGCAGCATTTGGCGTTCATCGCCTCCGAACTGCGCCGCTACGTCGGCGCCAAAGAGCTCGACGAGGCCGTGGTCGAACGCTTCCTGGCCCGCCTGAGTTACTTGCACGTCGACTTCCTCAAGGCTGACGATTATGTCGCCCTGGCCGAGATGGCTGGCAGCGCCCAGCGGGTGATTGCCTACTTCGCCACACCGGCCGCCGTTTATGGCGCGATCTGCGAGAACCTGTCGAAGGTCGGCCTGACCGAAAACACCCGTGTGGTGCTGGAAAAACCCATCGGTTCGGACCTGGAATCCTCGCGCAAGGTCAACGACGCCGTGGCGCAGTTCTTCCCGGAGAACCGCACCTACCGCATCGACCACTACCTGGGCAAAGAAACCGTCCAGAACCTGATCGCCCTGCGTTTCGCCAACAGTCTGTTCGAAACCCAGTGGAACCAGAATTACATCTCCCACGTGGAAATCACCGTGGCGGAGAAGGTCGGGATTGAAGGTCGCTGGGGTTATTTCGACAAGGCCGGCCAGCTGCGGGACATGATCCAGAATCACCTGCTGCAACTGCTCTGCCTGATCGCCATGGACCCGCCCGCCGACCTGTCCGCCGACAGCATCCGCGACGAGAAAGTCAAAGTGCTCAAGGCGCTGGCGCCGATCAGCCCGGAAGGCCTGACCACTCAGGTCGTGCGCGGTCAGTACATCGCCGGTCACAGCGAAGGCAAATCGGTTCCCGGTTACCTGGAAGAGCCGAACTCCAATACCCAGAGCGACACCGAAACCTTCGTTGCGCTGCGTGCCGATATCCGCAACTGGCGTTGGGCCGGCGTGCCGTTTTACCTGCGTACCGGCAAGCGCATGCCGCAGAAGCTGTCGCAGATCGTCATCCACTTCAAGGAACCGTCGCACTACATTTTTGCCCCCGAGCAGCGCCTGCAAATCAGCAACAAGCTGATTATCCGCCTGCAACCGGACGAAGGCATTTCCTTGCGCGTGATGACCAAAGAACAAGGCCTGGACAAGGGCATGCAGCTGCGCAGCGGTCCGTTGCAGCTGAATTTTTCCGACACTTATCGTAGCGCACGGATTCCCGATGCCTACGAGCGGTTGTTGCTGGAAGTGATGCGCGGCAATCAGAACCTGTTTGTCCGTAAAGATGAAATCGAAGCCGCGTGGAAGTGGTGCGACCAGTTGATCGCCGGGTGGAAAAAATCCGGTGATGCGCCCAAGCCGTACGCGGCCGGGTCCTGGGGACCGATGAGCTCCATTGCTCTGATCACGCGGGATGGGAGGTCGTGGTATGGCGATATCTGAATTGAAACTGCCTCAGGGCGTCAGCGCCCATAAGTTCAAAAGCCCGGTGTTGCTGGCCGAAGGCCTGGCGCTGAATGTGACCAAGCAACTGAGTGACGCGATTGACGCGCGCGGCACCGCGACCCTGGTGGTTTCCGGTGGACGCAGTCCGGTGGCGTTTTTCCAGCACTTGGCCAAGCAGACGCTGGACTGGTCCAAGGTTGTCGTCACCCTGGCCGACGAGCGCTGGGTACCGGTTGAACACGCCGACAGCAATGCCGGTCTGCTCAAGCGTTATCTGTTGCAAGGCCCGGCGGCCAAGGCTCAGTTCCTGAGTCTGTACAGCGCCACGGCCAACCTTGAACAGGCGGCCGAGCAGGCGGATCGTTTGCTCGCGGAATTGCCGCCGATCGACGTGCTGATACTCGGCATGGGCGACGACGGTCACACCGCCTCGCTGTTCCCGAACAGCCCGAACCTGGCCGACGCCTTGAAAGCCGACGGCACACGTCGTTGCTACCCGATGCTGGCGCCGACCGTGCCGCATCAGCGCTTGACCATGAGCCGTGCGCTGCTGGCGTCGGCCAAGCACACCGTTCTATCGATTTCCGGTCAGTCCAAGCTGACCACCCTGAGTGCCGCATTGGCCGGTGACGATGTCGCCGCCATGCCGATTCGCGCGTTTCTGCAACCTACGTTAGAGATTTACTGGTGCCCATGAGCCAAGGAACAGCCGCTATGACAACCCCATCCCCGACCGTTTCCATGGCGGACAAAGTTGCCCTGATCGACAGTCTTTGCGCCAAGGCGCGGATCCTGCCGGTGATTACCATCGCTCGCGAGCAAGACATCCTGCCGCTGGCCGACGCCCTCGCGGCCGGTGGCCTGACGGCCCTGGAAGTGACCTTGCGTTCACAGTTCGGCCTCAAGGCTATCCAGATTCTGCGTGAGCAGCGTCCGGAACTGGTGACCGGTGCCGGCACTGTGCTCGATCGCAACATGCTGGCGGCTGCCGAAGCGGCCGGTTCGCAGTTCATCGTCACGCCGGGCATCACCCGTGACCTGCTCGAAGCCAGCGTCAACAGCCCGATTCCGCTGTTGCCGGGCATCAGCAACGCCTCCGGCATCATGGAAGGCTACGGCCTGGGTTATCGCCGCTTCAAGTTGTTCCCGGCGGAAGTCAGCGGGGGCGTCGCGGCTATCAAGGCCCTCGGCGGCCCGTTTGGCGAAGTGAAATTCTGCCCGACTGGCGGCGTCAGCCCGGCCAACATCAAGAGCTACATGGCGTTGAAAAACGTGATGTGCGTGGGCGGTAGCTGGATGCTTGATCCGGAGTGGATCAAGAACGGCGACTGGGCCCGCATTCAGGAATGCACCGCCGAGGCACTGGCGCTGCTGGACTGATCGGCTTTTACCAAACACTTCGTTGTGTGTTCTACGGCTTTACGGTGCGCTTGGTCGGTGCACCGTTTTTTTTTGCCCAATGAAAACCCTCTTGGCTGTCGACTCGCTCTTTGTAGCAGCTGTCGAGCCCCAGCGAGGCTGCGTTCGGTTCGGGCCGCGATCGGACGTAGCAGTCGTAAATCCGGTTTAAGCGGTCTGCCTACGTACCGCAATCTCTGGTTTTACGACTGCTACGTCCGATCGCGGCCCGAACCGAACGCAGCCTTCGGCAGCTGCTACAGATCGACATCATGCGATACATAGTTACCGCACCTCGCTGCTCGGCCAGCATTAACCTGCGTTCTTCTTATGGAAGAGAGAACGTCATGGAAGACAACACTCCGATTTCACCCGCACCCGCGGTTTACCTGCTTTCACCCGAACAGATCGCCGGTCCTTATTTCCGCAATGCGAAACTGATCAGACGAAACATCAGCGAAGGGATGGATGGCATTCCCTTGGTGCTGAGGCTGACGATCGTCGATGCCATGACCGGTCAACCGGTGACTGACGCGCTGGTGGATATCTGGCATTGCAACGCACGCGGGGCGTATTCGGGCTGGAGCAAGGTCAATCCAGACACGGAAATCGACGTCGACGACATAGGTTCGATCCCGCGAACCGACGACGACACTTACCTGCGAGGCGGGCAATTTACCGACAAGAACGGCATCGTGCGGTTTACCACGATCTATCCGGGGTTCTACGCCGGCCGAGCGCTGCACATCCACGTCGTGGTACGCATTATGGAAGGCAACAACTACCTGGAAGAGCGGCATGTTGCCTGGGTCGGTCAGCTCTACTTTCCCGAAGTCGCCTCGCGCTCGGTACTCAACGCCAAGGAGTACCGTGGTCGAGCCGTTTCGCCGCTGACCAACGATCAAGACTTTTTCTATGAAAACATGGGCGGCGAAGCGTCGACCTTGAACGTTCACACCCTGAGTCGAGACTCGAATATAGACGGCTACTTCGGGCACACGACCATCGGCATCGACACCTTCGCGGTGTCGACGCAGATCAAGCCCGAGGACTTCGACAAACACACCGTGTGACGTCAGCGCAGTTCGGTCAGCGCCCGGGCCAGCAAATCCATGTCTGCAGCCGTGGTGGTAAGCCCCGGCGTTATGCGAATGCACGGACCGCTCGCGGCACCACTGCGCGCCAAGGTAAACAGGTTGTAGTCCTTGAGCAGCCGCTCGACCATTACCTGTTGATCGGCATGCCGGGTAAAGCGCATTGAAGTGATGCCGCAATACAGTCGCGGGTCGTCCGGGGTCATGACTTCGATCCCCGGCAACTCGCGCACAGCGCTCACCCAGCGGTTGCGCAGGTAATTGAGCCGAGCGCCTTTGGCGGCGGAACCGCCCATGGCCTGATGCTCCTCGAACACCAGCGGCAGGGTCAGCAGCGCCGGGATGTTGGGCGTGCTGTACGGCGTGCGGGCGCGAATGTCGGTGACCGGGAAATGCATCTCGCCCATGTCCGGGTCGATGTCGGCCAGGCGTTCCGGGGCGATGTAAATGAAGCCCAGGGTCAGCGGCGCACCGATCCATTTGTGTAGGTTGAAACCGGCGAACGCGATGCCGAGATCGTCAAGATTGAACTGGAGCTGGCCGAGCGCATGGGCACCGTCAAGGATCACGTCGATGCCGTGTTCTTTGGCGGCGGCGGCAATGGCCTGCACCGGCATCACCAGCCCGGTACGGTGAGTGACGTGAGTCAGGGCCATCAGTTTGAGTCGCGGATAACGCATGAAAGCTTCGCGGTAAGTGGCCAGCAAACTGTCGAAACTGGCGGGGTGCGAGTGTTCGATTTCGATCACTTCGACACCGCGATGACGTGCCAGCCAGCGCATGGCCCCTTTGACAGTGTCGTATTCCAGATCGCCTATCAGCACCTGATCGCCCGGGCTCAGACGGTTGTAGTTGCGGATCAGCGATTGCAGACCGTCCGAAGCGTTGCGGGTGAGGGCGACGGTGTCGGCGGGTACGCCCACCAGATCGGCGAGCTGTGCTCGGATCTCAAGGCTTTCGCCCTGTTCGAAGCGTTGTCGCACATACACCGAGTTGCTGCGATTGATCAGTTCGATGTTGCGCTGGTATTCCTCGACCACCGTGCGCGACATGCGCCCGAAGTACCCGTTTTCGAGGTTGACCGGGCCGGGTTCAACCGCGTATCGGTCGGCAAAGGTTCGCCAGAAGGCTTCATCACGGGCGCGGCGAGTGTTATCGGGCATGGGCTACTCAATCTGGGGCCAGGTCTGGGTGTCGGGTCAATGGCGAGGGGCGGGTTTGCCATGTTTGGCGCGCAGCGGCTCGAGCAACTCCGACAGGCCGTTATGATCGATTTCCTGCATCAAGGCCAGCAAACCGCCGAGTTCGCCATGGGGGAAACCTTCGCGAGCGAACCAGTTCAGGTATTGGCCGGGGAGGTCGGCAATGATCCGGCCCTTGTATTTGCCGAAGGGCATTTCACGGGTAATCAACAGTTCGAGTTTTTCAGGATTCATCAATCAGTCGTCTTGATTAAAACAGTCTGGAAAATACAGGCATTCTGCATGCAGGCCAAATGACAGATCATGCAAAAAAAGCGGATAACGATCTGGCATAAAAAGATAAGTGTTTGAAATATAAAGAATAAATAATCAATTCAAAGCTGGCATGCAGGGTGCAACACCTATTGCATCTTTCATCAACCCGCGAGGAATTGAAAATGACCGACATGAATAAAGAAGCCATCTCTGTACTCAACGACCTGATTGAAACCTGCAAAGACGGTCAGGAAGGGTTCAAGACTTGCGCTGAAGACATCAAACACCCAGAACTGAAAACCCTGTTCATACAGCGTTCCGCCGACTGCGCCACTGCGGCTTCCGAACTGCAGGCCCAGGTACGTTCGCTAGGCGGCGATCCGGAAACGTCCACCAGCGTCAGCGGTGATATGCACCGTCGCTGGGTCGACGTGAAAGCGATGTTCACCGGCAAGGATGAAGAAGCCGTGCTGAACGAAGCCGAACGGGGTGAAGACCATGCACTGAAGGCTTACAAAGAAGCCATCGAAAAAATCAACAAATACAACCTGGTGGGCATTCGTGACCTGGTTGAACGTCAGTACCACGGCGTGCAACGCAATCACGATCAGGTAAAAGCCTTGCGTAACCAGGCGCGCGCACGCTCGTAAGCGATCGTTGCCTGTCAAAAACGCCAGCCAGTCTGGCGTTTTTTTTGTGTCCGGGAATTAGCACTGGACGCGTGTTAGTTAGCTAGCTAATAATTTGTTTATCAAGTGACTGAACCCGATCCCGACTATCGTTAAATCGCCTTTTTCCAAGAGTTCTTTACGTGCCTATCACCTTGCAGGCTCTGTTCGCGCCTGACCGCCGCGCTTTACAGTTCGCGATCAAAACCTTGATTGGCGGCGGCCTGGCGCTGTGGCTGGCATTACGCTGGGGTCTGGAGCAACCGGCCTGGGCATTGATGACAGCATTCATCGTCGCCCAGCCCTTGTCCGGGATGGTGGTGCAGAAGGGCCTGGCGCGGTTATTGGGGACTCTGGTCGGGACGATCATGTCCGTGGTGTTCATGGGGTTGTTTGCCCAGACGCCTTGGCTGTTTTTGTTGGCCTTGGCGTTATGGCTGGGGCTGTGTACGGCCAGTTCGACCTTGCTGCGCAGCGCCTGGTCCTATTCGTTCGTGCTGGCCGGTTACACGGTGGCGATCATCGCGTTGCCGGCCATTACTCATCCGCTGACGGTGTTCGATCAAGCCGTGGCTCGCTGTACGGAAATCTGCCTGGGCATTCTTTGCGCCACCGCCGCCAGTGCGCTGCTCTGGCCGATGCGGGTCGAACGGCAACTGGCGGATCAGGCGCGGGCAGCGTGGCAAAGCGGTATGAACGCCGCGCGTGCAACCCTGGCCGGTGATGGTCAGGCGCGTAAAGGCCTGCTGGAAATCCTCGGCAGGATCGTCGCCGTCGACGCCCAGCGCGAGCATGCCTGGTTTGAAGGAAGCCTGGGCCGCCAACGAGCGCGGGCGATCAGCGGCTTGAGCCAAAAACTGTTGATGCTGCTGCGTATCGCCCGTTCGGTGCGCCGTCAGTGGAAGCAATTGGAGCCTCAGGAAGCCGAGCAACTGTTGCCCTGGATGACTGAGGTTCAAGAGGCGCTCGACAGCCCGGATACCGCGACCCTGCAAGCGCTGCGTCCGAAGTTGCTCGACGCTTCCCACGACCCGCACATCAGTTCTGCGCAGAGTTACTGCCTGGCTCGTTTCACCTTGTTGCTCGATACCGCGATGGCGGCCAGCGCTGCGTTGAACGCCGTCGAGGAGGGCAAGGAAGCGGACGATCCACCGAGAACCCTGGCACCGCACCGCGATCTGTCATTGGCGTTGATGTTCGGTGCCCGAAGTGCCTTGGCGTTTCTGGTGGTCTCGTGCTTCTGGTTGGCGACCGCCTGGCCCGCGGCCTCCGGCGCGCTGCTGTTGACGTGCGTGGTGTGTAGCCTGTTCGCCAGCCGCGAGAATGGCGCACAGATCGGCATGAGTTTTATGCGCGGGATCTTCCTGGCGATTCCGGCCGCGTTTATCGTCGGGCAGATTCTGTTGCCGCAATGGAGTGGTTTTGCCTTGCTGTGCATGGGCATGGGCGTGCCGTTGTTCCTCGGCGCGCTGGGCATGGCCAAACCGCAGATCGGTGCGACGGCCACCTCATTTTGTTTGCACTTCATCGTGCTGGTCTCACCGCTCAATGCGATGAACTACGATGTCGCGACGTTCTTCAACAGCGCTCAATCCATCGTGGTCGGCGTGGGTGCCGCCGTGCTGGCATTCCATCTGTTGATCCTGCGCGATCCGACATGGCACGGTCGGCGTTTGTTGGCGGCGACTCTTGCCGATCTGGTGCGCCTGACCCGGCGCAATCTGCGCGGTGCCGAGAGCTGGTTTGGCGGGCGCATGGCCGACCGTTTGCTGCAATTGGCGCGGCACTATCCCGAGCTGCCGGAACCGGCGCGCAGTCGCTGGGACGATGGTTTGCTCGGCCTGGACATCGGCGACGAATTGCTGCATTTGCGTTTGAGCCTGGCGGTGGCGCAGGCACCGGTCAGCGCGCCTCAGCGGCGTTATCTCGAACAGCTGGAAAAAATCCTCGAGCAAGGCCCGGCCGGCAGTCGCGCCGAAGCGTTGGCGCAACCGAGCGAAGAATTCTTGAAGACCTTGTACGCGTTGCCCCCCAGCGATGCGGTGAAACTGGCCCAAGGCGCGGTGTTGCAATTGCAAAGCAGCTGGCGCGCCTGGTGCCGTCAACAGGAGCAAAGCCATGGGCTTGCGTGAGTGGTCGGTGGGTGGCGTGCTGCTCAGTCCGTTTCTGATTTATGTGCTGCTGGCGCTGCTCGTCACCGGAGCCTTGCGCATGCTCTTGCGCCTGACGCCGGTGGGCCGCTGGATCTGGCACGAAGCATTATTTGATTGCGCCTTGTACGTCTGTGTATTGACCTTGATCACTGTCGTCCTCGGACCTTTATAAGGAGTTGAAAATGCGCACACCGATACGTGTCGCGGTGACCTTGTGCCTGGTGGCGGCGGCGATTTTTGCCGGCTTCCATTTGTGGCAGTACTACATGCTCACGCCTTGGACCCGGGACGCGCGGATCCGCGCCGACGTGGTGGTGATCGCGCCGGATGTCTCGGGCTGGGTGCGTGAGCTCAAGGCTTTTGATAACCAGCAGGTCAAGGCCGGCGATTTGTTGCTGAGCATCGACCGCGATCGTTTCGAAGCGGCGCTGGAGAAAGCCCAGGCGGTGGTGCAGACCCGCCAGCAGCAACTCAATCTGCGCGAACACGAAGCCAGCCGCCGAGCGGCCCTCGGTCCGCAGGCGATCAGTGCCGAGCTGCGCGAGAACGCGCAAATCAATGCCGGCATTGCCCGTGGCGAACTGCGTGAAGCCCAGGCCGAAGCCAAGGTTGCGCAACTCAACCTCACGCGCAGTCAGGTCCATGCGCCCCGCAATGGCCACATCACCAACCTGCGCCTGGCTGAAGGCAACTACGTGAATGCCGGGCAATCGGTGATGGCGTTGATCGACGATTCGACGTTCTATGTGCAAGCGTATTTCGAGGAAACCAAACTCCCGCGGATTCGTGTGGGCGATCCGGTGAAGATCTGGTTGATGAGCGCGGGGGAGGGGTTGCAAGGGCATGTGGAAAGCATCAGTCGCGGGATTACCGATCGCAACACCACACCGGACGGGCAGTTGCTGGCCGAGGTCGAACCGACGTTTAACTGGGTCAGGCTGGCGCAGCGGATTCCGGTGCGGATCAAGATTGATAAGTTACCGGAAGGGATGAATCTGAGTTCGGGGATGACGGCGAGTGTGCAGGTGCAGGAGGGTAACCGCTGATCGTTCCCGCGCTCTGCGTGGGAATGCCTCAACGGACGCTCTGCGTTCGGCTGTTGATGGGACGCGGAGCGTCCCGGGCTGCATTCCCACGCGGAGCGTGGGAACGATCAACGATCAGGTCCCCCAATCAGCCAATGCTGATCGCCGGCAAGACAGGCAACGTCACGGTCTGCTGCTTGCGCGGCGCCAGAATCTCCGCCTCGCCGTCCACTACCAACTCATCGCGCTGGTTAAACACGCGAGTGGCAATCCGCACACGAAACTTGGGCAGCTTCTCGAGGATCTCCAGGCGCACGGTCAGCGTGTCGCCAATCTTCACCGGCTTCTGAAAGCTCATTTGCTGACCGATATAAATAGTCCCCGGCCCAGGCAACTCGCAGGCAACGGCAGCGCTGATCAGCGCGCCGCTGAACATCCCGTGAGCGATGCGCTCCTTGAACATGGTGCCAGCGGCGAATTCAGCGTCCAGGTGCACCGGGTTGTGATCGCCGGACATCGCGGCGAACAACTGAATGTCGCGCTCTTCGACCGTCTTGCTGTAGCTGGCGGTCTGGCCGACTTCAAGGGCCTCGTAAGGGGTGTTGGTAACCTGGGTCATCTGTTTCGATTCCTGTCACGAATAAATAAATTCAAAAAAAACTATTCCGATCTGGGTGGCCGGCGGTGGCTCAGCGCCTGGGCGATCCAGTTCAACACGTCATTGATCACTTCATCGCGATTGCTCTCGTTGAACAGCTCATGCCGTGCCTGCGGGTAAATAGTCAGTTGCAGGCTCTGGCTGCCGGCAGCGCGTAGCGCATGGGCCAGATCCTTCAGACGCTTGCCATCGCTGACCGGATCACATTCACCGCCGATGACCAGCAACGGCAGGCCCGGATCAATCTGAGCGAGATTGGACGCTTTGCTGATTTGCTGCAACCCACCGAGCAAATCGATCCACAGCTGATTGGTGCAGCGAAAGCCGCAGAGTGGGTCATTGGCGTACAGATCGACCTCTGTCGGGTCGCGGCTGAGCCAGTCGAACCGCGTGCGCACCGGTTTGAATTTCTTGTTGAACGAACCGAACGACAGCCATTCGATCAGCGCACTGCGACCCTTCGGCCCCTGACGCAAACGTTCCAGACGCGCAATCTGTCGCGCCGCGCGATAGAGCGCCACCGGTTGGAAGTTCGACCCGCTGAGAACGGCGCCGTGCAGGCTGGCGCTGTGGTGCAGCAGATAGGCCTGGGCGATGTAGCTGCCCATGCTGTGACCGAGCAGCACAATCGGCACTCCCGGATGTTGTTGGCCGATGTGCTGGTTGAGGCTCGCCAGGTCGCCGACCACCTTGCACCAACCGTCATCGTCGGCGAAATGGCCGAGCGTCCCGTTTTCGGCAGTTTTGCCATGTCCACGCAAGTCCGGCGCATACACGCCGTATCCCTGCTCACAGAACTTTTCTGCCAGACGCGCATAGCGGCCGCTGTGTTCCGCCATGCCGTGGGCCAGCAGGATCACGGCTTTTAAAGGTGCGGCGGGCAGCCACTGGTTGACGAAGAGGCGGCTGCGGTCACTCGCGGTCAGCCAGAAAGTGTCGTGGATCATGGCGATTCCTTTGCTCAGGGTCGAAACAGTGTATAGCGCATCCCGTCGCTGGCGTCTGATCAGGCCACGCCACGGCAGCAAGATTCACACGATCAATGTCGACCGTGCGCATATTTGCCTGATTCGCCATAGCTGCTAGTGTCCGTGGAGTCCCGCTTTTTCGCTCTTTGTTTTTAAGAAGGGCAGAAAAGCGGCCCCGGATAGGTTCAGGTAAAGAGGACAAGAACAATGCAACCTGATTTCTGGAATGACAAACGCCCGGCCGGCGTGCCCCTGGACATCGATCAAGGGGCCTACAAGTCGGTGATCGAGGTGTTCGAGCGTTCCTGCAAGAAATTTGCTGACCGCCCGGCATTCAGCAACATGGGCGTAACCCTGACCTACGCCGAACTGGAACGCTACAGCGCAGCGTTCGCCGGTTACCTGCAAGCCCACACCGACCTGGTGCCGGGGGATCGCATTGCGGTGCAGATGCCCAATGTCCTGCATTACCCGATTGCCGTGTTCGGAGCCCTGCGAGCCGGGCTGATCGTGGTCAATACCAACCCGCTGTACACCGCGCGGGAGATGCGTCATCAGTTCAAGGACTCCGGTGCCCGGGCGCTGGTTTACCTGAACATGTTCGGGCAGAAAGTCCAGGAAGTGCTGCCCGACACCGACATCCAGTACCTGATCGAAGCGAAGATGGGCGACCTGATGCCCACCGCCAAGGGCTGGCTGGTCAATACACTGGTGAGCAAGGTCAAGAAGATGGTGCCGGCGTACTCCTTGCCGCAGGCCACTTCCTTCAAGAGCGCGCTGCACCTGGGCCGGGGCTTGGGTATCAAGCCACTGAAGATCGGGCTCGACGACATCGCCGTGCTGCAATACACCGGCGGCACTACCGGCCTGGCCAAGGGCGCGATGCTGACCCACGGCAACCTGGTGGCCAACATGCAGCAAGTGCGGGCGTGCCTGGAGCAGTTCGGCAATGACGGCCAGCCGTTGTTGCGCGAAGGGCAAGAGGTGATGGTCGCGCCGCTGCCGCTGTACCACATCTATGCCTTCACCGCGAATTGCATGTGCATGATGGTTTCGGGCAACCACAACGTGCTGATCACCAATCCGCGCGATATCAAGGGCTTCATCAAGGAGCTGAAGAACTGGCGATTCTCGGCCCTTTTGGGACTCAACACGCTGTTCGTCGCGCTGATGGATCACCCGGATTTCAAGACCCTGGATTTCTCCAGCCTCAAACTCACCAACTCCGGCGGCACCGCATTGGTCAAGGCCACGGCCGAGCGCTGGGAACAGCTCACCGGTTGCCGCATCACCGAAGGTTACGGCCTGACCGAAACCTCGCCGGTGGCTTGCACCAACCCGTACGGCGACAAGTCGCGCCTCGGCACGGTCGGCCTGCCAGTGCCGGGCACCACGCTGAAAGTCATCAACGATGAAGGCGTCGAGCAGGCGCTGGGCGAGCGCGGCGAACTGTGCATCAAGGGCCCGCAGATCATGAAGGGCTACTGGCAGAAACCCGAAGCCACCGCCGAAGTGCTGGATGCCGAGGGCTGGTTCAAGTCGGGCGACATCGCGGTGATCGATCCGGACGGTTTTGTGCGCATCGTCGATCGCAAGAAAGACATGATCATCGTCTCGGGTTTCAACGTGTACCCGAACGAGATCGAAGACGTGGTGATGGCTCACCCGAAAGTCGCCAACTGTGCGGTGATCGGGGTGCCGGACGAGCGTTCGGGGGAGGCGGTGAAACTGTTTGTGGTGGCCCGTGAAACGGGGGTCAGCCTTGAAGAGCTGAAGGCTTACTGCAAGGAAAACTTCACGGCGTACAAAGTGCCCAAGCACATCGTCTTGCGTGAGTCGTTACCGATGACGCCGGTGGGCAAGATCTTGCGGCGGGAGTTGCGTGATATCGCCTGAGTGGTGAATGGCCGCGCTTTGCGCGGATCGCGGGCAAGCCACGCTCCCACAAGGTTCTCGGTGATCCTGTGGGAGCGGGCTTGCCCGCGATGCTTTTAGAGGGCGAAAAGCCCGGTTTACAAGGCTTTCAAGGCTGTATAGGATTTTTGCTCTAAAATGACCGCCTGCTATTCTTGAGTCATTAAAGTGACTGTAGAGGCGGTTTTTGGCTCTAGTCGGCCCTTGGCAAAGCTGCTACTCTCGGCGCGCTTTTGTGACTTCTCGGCCTATATAAAAGCCAGATTCACCAATAAAAAACACACACCAATAATAATCGCATCAAATGCGGTGATGAATTCGCGTTGCTGAGGAGTGGGCTTCCATGATCGAAGACTTTTGGAAGGATAAGTACCCTGCCGGGATTGCTGCCGAGATCAATCCAGACGAGTATCCGAATATTCAGGCGGTGTTGAAGCAGTCCTGCCAACGCTTTGCCAACAAACCGGCGTTCAGCAACCTGGGCAAGACAATCACCTACGGTGAACTGTACGAATTGTCCGGTGCCTTTGCCGCTTACCTGCAACAGCATACCGACTTGCAGCCGGGCGATCGAATCGCCGTGCAGCTGCCCAACGTGTTGCAGTACCCGGTCGCCGTCTTCGGTGCCATCCGCGCCGGGCTGATCGTGGTCAACACCAACCCGCTGTATACCGCGCGGGAAATGGAACACCAATTCAACGACTCCGGTGCCAAAGCCCTGGTCTGCCTGGCCAACATGGCGCACCTGGCCCAGCTCGTCGTGCCGAAAACCGGCGTCAAGCACGTGATCGTCACCGAAGTGGCCGACTTGCTGCCGCCGCTCAAGCGCCTGCTGGTCAACAGCGTCATCAAATACGTGAAGAAGATGGTCCCGGCGTATCACTTGCCCAAGGCCATCAAGTTCAACGACGTATTGAGCAAGGGCCATGGCCAGCCAGTCGCCGAAGCCAACCCGGCCAGCAGCGACGTTGCCGTGCTGCAATACACCGGCGGCACCACCGGCGTGGCCAAGGGCGCGATGCTGACCCATCGCAACCTGGTGGCGAACATGCTGCAGTGCAAGGCGCTGATGGGTTCCAACCTCCATGAAGGTTGCGAGATCCTGATCACGCCGCTGCCGCTGTACCATATCTATGCCTTCACCTTTCATTGCATGGCGATGATGCTGATCGGCAATCACAACATCCTGATCAGCAACCCGCGCGATTTGACGGCGATGGTCAAGGAACTGTCGAAGTGGAAGTTCAGCGGTTTCGTCGGGCTCAATACGCTGTTTGTCGCGTTGTGCAACAACGAAGCCTTCCGCAAGCTGGATTTCTCTGCACTGAAAGTCACCCTGTCCGGTGGCATGGCCCTGCAACTGGCCGCCGCCGAGCGCTGGAAAGCGGTCACCGGTTGCGCCATCTGCGAAGGTTACGGCATGACCGAAACCAGCCCGGTGGCCACCGTCAACCCAATCCAGAACATCCAGATCGGCACCATCGGCATTCCGGTGCCCTCGACCCTGTGCAAAGTCATCGACGATGCCGGCGTTGAACAGCCGTTAGGCGAAATCGGCGAGTTGTGTGTGAAAGGTCCGCAAGTGATGAAGGGTTACTGGCAGCGTCAGGACGCCACCGATGAAATCCTCGACAGCGAAGGCTGGTTGAAGACCGGTGATATCGCGCTGATCCAGCCTGACGGTTACATGCGCATCGTCGATCGCAAGAAAGACATGATTCTGGTCTCCGGTTTCAACGTGTACCCGAACGAACTGGAAGACGTGCTCGCGACCCTGCCGGGCGTGCTGCAATGCGCAGCCATCGGCGTGCCGGACGAGAAGTCGGGCGAGGCGATCAAGATCTTCATCGTCGCCAAACCGGGCGTGACGCTGACCAAGGAACAGGTGATGGAGCACATGCGCGCCAACGTCACCGGCTATAAAGTGCCGAAAGCCGTGGAATTCCGCGATGCGCTGCCGACCACCAACGTCGGCAAGATCCTGCGCCGCGAGTTGCGCGACGAAGAGCTGAAGAAGCTCGGCGTCAAGAAGGTCAGCGCATAACCAACAAAAGCCCCGCAGATGCGGGGCTTTTTGTTGGCTCTCTTGTGGCGAGGGAGATGTGTGAAGTTAGAGGCGGAACGGCGCGAAATTGACGTTGGTACCCGCAGGGCGCATGTCCTGGAGGTACGAGTCCTTGTCGGCGCTCAGTTCCAGGCTCAGGGCCGCTTTGCGTTTACCTTCGTTGCGCACCACCAGGCCTTCGAGCTTCTCGCGCAGGAATACCGTCGGCACTTTCAGGTGCAGCAGTTCGTCGGTTTCCGGGGTGTGCATCAGCAGGTGAACCCACTCGTACTGACCAACGGCGAGGCGCGCGACCGGAATATCGAACCACCAGATGTTGCGGTTGCGGTTCAATTCGGTGAAATGGCAGTTGTTGACGCCAAGCACAGCACCGCCAAGTTCCTGGTTTCTGCGGGCAATGGCCTGCTTTTTATCGAGTTTCATAACATTCCTACGGGATTGGATCTTCAGCGCCATGGCCTGAATACGTTGCGCATTCTCGGGGGTTGGCCGGCAAACATAAAGCCCAACCTGCATTGAACGATGAAATGTCGCCGTGAAAATAAATGAAACTCCGCGCAAACGCTTCCGGTCAATCCTTGTGTAACGACTTTTCCGTTGAATTGTTCAGAGGAGAAACACCATGAGCAGCACTGGCGATAAAGTAAAAGGCATGGCCAACGAAGCCGCCGGCAACGTCAAGCAAGGCGTCGGCAAGGCCACCGGTAACGAAAAAATGCGCTCTGAAGGCGTCGCTCAGGAAAGGAAAGGCGAAGCCCAGCAAGCGGTCGGCAAAGCCAAGGATGCTCTTAAAAAAGGCATCGACAAGGCCTGATCAGGCCTTTGATGAGCAACAGAAACGGCCATCCGCGGATGGCCGTTTTTGTGTCGGCCTGAACTTGCACAAGGAAATTGTTTCAAACTCGCGAAGTACGCTACTTTGATGTAGAAAACGGCCCCTGAGTCGCCACGACTTCAACCAAATTTGCGGCGAAAGGAGACGCTAATGTTTTTCCCACACATGAAAGGCCAGCGCCTGCACCGTGTCATGGTGCGCACGATCACCGAATTCGTCGACGACGAGATGTCCACCTATGCCTCGGCATTGGCCTATCAGATGCTGTTCTCGCTGTTCCCCTTCATTCTGTTCCTGATCGCCTTGATCGGTTTCCTGCACCTGCCTGATTTTTTCTCCTGGCTGCGCCTGCAATCGGAACTGGTTCTGCCGCCCCAGGCGCTGGAGCAGGTGAACCCGGTCATCGACCAGCTCCAGCAATCCAAGGGTGGCTTGCTGTCGGTCGGTATCGTGATCGCCCTGTGGACTGCGTCCGCCGGTGTGCGGCTGATGATGAGCGCGATGAACGCCGCCTACGACGTGGTCGAAGGGCGGCCGGCGTGGAAGCGTTTTCCGCTGTCGATCATCTACACCATCGGCATCGCCGGCATGCTCTTGATCGCTGCTGCGCTGATGGTGCTCGGGCCGCAGGTGATGGGCTGGATCGCCGCGCAAGTCGGCCTCGAAGATTTCATCGTGACCCTTTGGACTATCGTGCGCTGGCCGGTGGTCGTGATTCTGATGATGATGGCGGTGGCGCTGATCTACTACGTCATGCCCGACGTCAAACAGGAGTTTCGCTTTATCACCCCGGGCTCGGTGCTGGCGGTGGTGGTGTGGATCCTTGCATCGGTAGGCTTCGGTCTGTACGTCAAAACATTCGCCGACTACAACGCCATGTATGGCAGTATCGGCGCGATCATCGTGCTGTTGCTGTACTTCTATATTTCCGCCGCGGTGCTGTTACTCGGCGCGGAGATGAATGCCGTGATCGAACACATGTCGACCGAGGGCAAGGATGATGGCGAAAAATTCCCCGGCGAGCACAGCCACGAACCCAAACAACATGTGTCGGGACTGGGTCGGGACCACTCGATCAAGCCGACCAATGACGAAGTCATCAAATGATCCGTGAAATCCTCAAAATGGGCGACGAACGCCTGCTGCGCATTGCCCCGCCGGTGCCTGCCGAAATGTTCGACAGCCCGCAGCTGTGGCAACTGATCGACGACATGTTCCAGACCATGGAAAGCGTCGGGGGCGTTGGCCTGGCTGCGCCGCAGATCGGTATCGACCTGCAACTGGTGGTCTTTGGTTTCGAGCACAGCGACCGCTACCCGGACGCCGAAGCGGTGCCGCAGACAATCCTGATCAACCCGCTGATCACGCCGTTGAGCCCGACGCTGGAAGAGGGTTTCGAAGGTTGCCTGTCAGTGCCCGGCCTGCGTGGCGCGGTGGATCGCTATCAGCACATTCGGTACGAAGGTTTCGATCCCAAGGGGCAGCCGATTGTGCGCATCGCTTCAGGTTTCCACGCGCGGGTGGTGCAGCATGAATGCGATCACCTGATTGGCCGGTTATACCCCTCGCGAATTACCGACTTCAGCAAGTTCGGGTTTACCGAAGTGATGTTCCCGGATCTCGATCCGAACGCAGACGATTGATTCGAAAATACCTCAAGTCGAACTCTCCAACGGATTCAGGCCCATGGCGATCATCGGTTTGCTGCGTGCGTAACGGCTCAAGCGTTCGACCATGGAGTAGGGCAGTGGCGGGTCGAAGGTAAAGCCGCGACGTTCATAAAACCCGCGCAAGTCCGGATGACAAAACAGCCACACCGGGCCTTCAAGCTCCTTGAGCGCCTCGGCGATCAACGCCGCAGCGATGCCCTGTTCACGACAAGCCGGATCGACGAACAAACCCGTCAGCCAATGCCCATCCGCCACCGGTCGCAAACACAGTGCGCCGATGATCTCCTCGCGCCTGGCCACCCAGAGTCGAGCGTCGCGGACGGCTTTCATCGACGATTGGTGAGCGCGATAAAACTTGTTCATCAAGGGCCACAAAGGCTCGGCGAGCAAGGTGTACTGGGTGTTGGGCATGGTCTTCGACTGTCGGTGCGCAAAGCGGGCGATTATAAAAGAACGTGCGCGCAGCGATAGGTGTATACCTGATCTCACATCCCGTATGAGTGGAGTAAGTATCATGGCCAAAGGCATGGATTCAAAAAAAGCGGCAAAGAAGAAACCGGCAAAAACCGCCGACGAAAAACGCGCGGACAAGAAGGCCAAGAAGGTGGATGTGTTCGGTCATTGATCCCGCATTGATTGATCGCTTGATCGTTCCCACGCTCTGCGTGGGAATGCAGCCTGTGACGCTCCGCGTCACTGGACGCAGAGCGTCCCTAGAGGCATTCCCACGCAGAGCGTGGGAACGATCGTCATACGATTCCTTGAAATAATCTGCAAGATTTTCCTGCGTCATTGCACAGAAGGGGACTGGTCCCCGATCTGAGCAACGCCATGCCCCATTACTTCGATACCGCCCACCGTGAAGAAATCGAAACCCTGCGCCAACGCCTGACCGCTCGCACCGAGTGGCCGACCTGGATGCTGCTGATCGGCGTGTACGTCGGCTGGTTCAGCATCGTGCTCGCCAGTGGCTGGTTGGGCCTGTGGTGGAGCACCGTGCTGTTGGTTCCGTTGGTGGTGCTCTGGTTGTCGGTGCAGCACGAATTACTTCACGGTCACCCCACCCGCTGGACATCCCTGAACAAGATCCTCGGCTACGCGCCGTTCGCCGTCTGGTATCCCTACACCTTGTATCGCGACAGCCATTTGCTGCATCACCGCGATGAAGACCTGACCCTTCCGGGGCGCGATCCCGAAAGCCGTTACCTGAGCGCCGAGCAATGGCAGGACAGTTCGCTGTTCGAACAAGGCCTGCACTGGCTGAACAAAACCGTGCTCGGACGCTTTGCCCTCGGTGCACCGCTAGCCTTGCTGGCGCTGGCCAGGGAAGAACTGCAACGTCTAAAAGCAGGTGAGCGGCAAGCGTGGTTGATGTGGCTGACCCACGGCACGTTTACCCTGCTGATGTTGCTGTTTGTCGCCCACAACAGCGTGCTGCCGGTGTGGCATTACCTGTTGCTGATCAGCGTGCCGGCGCTATCGATTGCCATGATTCGCTCCTACTATGAACACCGTCCCCACGTCGAGCCCGAGCAAAGGACGGTCATCAATGAAGCTGCCTGGCCGTGGCGCTGGCTGTTCCTCAACCTCAATCTGCATTTGGTGCATCACGACTTGCCGGGCCTGCCTTGGTACGACTTGCCCCGCGCCTACCGCGCGCGTCGGGAGCAATGGCTGGCGCGCAGCGGCGGGTTTCTGGTGCAGGGTTATGGGCAGTTGTGGCGGGAGAATGGGGTGAAAGCGATCGATAGCCCGCGACATCCATTCCACTGAGGCATGACCACCACATAACCCTGTGGGAGCGGGCTTGCCCGCGAATGCAATCGGCCTGACAACAATGATGTTGGATGTGCCGGCCCCTTCGCGAGCAAGCCCGCTCTCACAGAGAATTTCGTTGCTGGGAAATTTTCGATGACACCACACCTCGCTGAACTACTGATGTACGTCGCCCCCGAACCGATCCGCGAGGCCAACGAGCGCTGGCTGACGCGAATGCTCGAGCGACTGGGTGCCACCCGCCGCAACGCCGAGGGCCTTTCGCTGATGGACCTCTGGCTGTCCCCGCACCTTCTGCTGACCCAAACCTGCGGCTATCCGCTAATGACCGCGTTGCGTGGTCGGGTCCGGGTCATCGGTCGTCCTCGCTATGAGCTGCCGGACGCTAACGGCGGCAACCATTGCAGCCTGTTGCTGAGTCGAACCGATGATCCACGGCGCAGCCTGCCGGCCTTTCGCGACAGTCGTGGGGTGATCAACGGCGAAGACTCCAACAGCGGCATGAACCTGCTGCGTCATCGACTGGCGCCGCTGCATCAAGAAGGGCAGTTCTTCGCCAGTGTCGGTACCAGCGGCAGCCACCGCGAAAGCCTGCGCGGGTTGCGTGAAGGAACAGCGGACCTGGCGGCCATCGACAGCGTCACCTTCACCTATCTGGCGCGGCACGCCGAAGACGAAGTGGCCGGCCTGCGAGTCATTGCGCGAAGTGCGTTCAGTCCGACCTTACCGTATATCACCGTCGCGACGGTCACCGATGAACAGGCCGAGGCGCTGCGGCAGGTGATGAACACGACATTGCAGGAATTGCCCGAAGTCAGGGAAATTCTCGGTCTGCAAGAGGTGTTGCCGGCCAGCGAAAGCGACTACCAGATTGTGCTCGACTATCAGCAAGAGGCTGAGGCACTGGGGTATGGGCGATTGCGCTAGGCGGGAAGAAAGAAATCGGTGTGCATCTGTAGCAGCTGTCGAGAGAAACGAGGCTGCGTTTTTTTGATGTTTAATTCCAAAATTGAATATAAAAATGCCTTTTAAATATTATTAATGAATAAGGCTCCTTGCTAGGATCGCGTCACCGGATCACCGGACATTCAGCGACCCCTAACCCTTGGAGCCTCTATGTCCGGCACCGACCTTTCCCATCGTAACGACGTGGGCGGATTGTTCCGCGCGCATTACCCCTGGCTATGCGCACGGTTGCGCCGGCATCTGGGCGCCAGTTCCAGCGTCGAAGACATTGCTGCCGAAACCTTTCTACAGTTGCTCGAATCACCGGGGCTTGCCCCGATCCGCGAGCCTCGTGCCTTGCTCACCACCATTGCCCAGCGGTTGATCTATCAGCTCTGGCGCCGCCGTGAGCTGGAACGCCAACACCTCGATCAGTTGCAACACCTCGATCAGCAGCAAGCGATTTCACCCGAAGTTCGGGTGCAACTGACCCAGGCCTTGCATGGCCTCGACCGTACGCTGGAGCGCTTGCCGGGCAAGGTTCGCGCAACGTTTCTGTTGTCGCGAATCGACGGTCTGACTTACCCCCAAATCGCCGCCGAACTGGGCATTTCCCAGCGCTCGGTCAGCGTTTACATGACTCGCACTCAAGCCCTGTGTGCCCGGCACCGCGCCAACCAATCCTTGAATTCCCTGACCCGGAGGTCCGCATGAGATCGATAAAAACCCTGCTCGGCAGTTCGCTGCTGGCCCTGAGCCTTGTGGCAACCCACGTTCCCGCCGCGGAGAAAACCGCGCCGATCCATTTCGGTGACATCACCTGGGAAAGCGGCAGCCTGATCACCGAAATCCTGCGATTGATTGTCGAGAAAGGTTACGGCTACCCGACCGATACCCTTCCGGGCAGCACTGTCAGCCTCGAAGCGGCGTTGGCCAGGAACGATATTCAAGTGATCGGCGAAGAGTGGGCCGGGCGCAGTCCGGCGTGGGTCAAAGCCGCCTCGGAAGGCAAAGTGTTTGGGCTGGGCGACACGGTCAAAGGCGCCACCGAAGGCTGGTGGGTGCCGGAATACGTGATCAAGGGCGACCCCGAACGCGGCATCAAACCCCTGGCCCCGGAGCTGAAATCCGTGGCCGACCTGGCGCGCTACAAGGACGTGTTCCGCGACCCGGAAGACCCGAGCCGTGGACGCTTCCTCAATAGCCCGACGGGCTGGACCTCGGAGATCGTCAACAGTCAAAAACTCAAGGCCTATGACCTGACCGACAGCTTCGTCAACTTCCGCACGGGTTCTGGCGCCGCATTGGATGCCGAGGTGGCTTCTTCGATCCGCCGTGGCAAACCGGTGCTGTTCTACTACTGGTCGCCGACGCCGTTGTTGGGGCGTTTCAAACTGGTGAAACTTGACGAGCCGGCTTTCGACGCCGAAGCCTGGAAGACCCTGGCCGACGCTAAAAACCCGAATCCCAAAGGCACGCGGTCGATGCCGGCGAACCTGGCGATTGGTGTGTCCGCGCCGTTCAAGGCGCAGTACCCGGACCTGGTGGCGTTCTTCGAAAAGGTCGACCTGCCGATCGATCTGCTGAACCAGACGCTCGGCCAGATGAGCGAAAAGCGCCTGCAACCGCGTCAGGTGGCCGAAGCGTTTTTGCGTGATCAGCCGCAGATCTGGAAGGGCTGGGTGCCAGGGGAGGTGGCGACCAAGGTGAGTGCGAGTTTGTAGTTTTTTCTGATGCTTCAGCGGTGTTTGTCAGATAGCTTTCGCGAGCGGGCTTGCTCGCGAAGGGTCTGCCGCCTTACTCCGACTCAGCGGCCAATGCAGCCTTCACGCCAGGCCGTTGATCAACCCGCGCCTGAAACCGCGCCAGCGCCGGCCACTGCTTCAAATCAATCCCAAACAGCGACGTCCATCGCAACACCGTAAACAAATACGCATCGGCAACACGCAGCCTCGCGGAGGATGCCGGACTGCAGCTGCGCGACGTTCGGGTCGAGGTCCGTGAATGGAGCAGTGCGTTCACCCTGGTGCGGGAAAACATCGGCGTGACGCTGGTGCCGGAGATGACACTGCCGAGCCAACTTCAGGGGCTGCGCGTGGTGCCGGTCAAACCGCGTATCGATCGCGAATTCGCCTTGGTGGCCGCTACGAACAAACCACCCTCGGCGGCGGTGCAGGCGTTGATGGGCATGCTCGCTAAGAAATGACATATGCCGATGCTGAACCGTTTTTGTCCTCGATACTGGCCGACTAGTGGCCTTGATTACCTTCCTTGCCTGTCTATGCTGACTCGTAACTAACTATGTCGACCGCCAGTGAAGGTCGTCATACACGTTAAAAGTGTGCGCAACCCAAGGCGCCGACTCTGAACAACACGGAGCTGTCCGGTCAATGGAATGTCTTATCAGAACGTTAGGGCTGGTCCGATTCCGGGCTATCAAGAGAAGGATGTCTTGATAAGAGTGTTGCTGCATGGACTCTCCGATTAAACATCATTGATCACCTGACCCAGTCCTTCCTGTGGAGGGATGCGTGTGCCTGTTCCTTGGAACGTAGTGGTGGAGCTGTTGAAAGACCAACGAACTTTCATCAAACAAAAGACCGCGCTGAAGGTGATACGACTATGTTTAACCGACATCACAAGACCGACCTGCAGGAAATCGAACGATTCAGTTGCGCGCTGGCCGAGGCTAACGCGAAGTTGGCGGCGGTCAGTCGTTCGATGGCAATGATTGAGTTCACCCCCGAAGGCATCGTGCTCGATGCCAACGACAACTTTTGCAGTGTCATGGGTTACAGCGCCGAAGAAGTGCGCGGCAAGCATCACCGGATCTTTTGCGAAGAAGCGTTTTATCGCAGCGAAGCCTACGCCAAGTTGTGGCGTGACCTGGCCCGTGGCGAACCGGTGAGCGGAACCTTTCTACGCTTGGACAGGCGCGGCAAGGAGATCTGGCTTGAAGCCAGCTATATGCCGGTGTTCGGCGCTGATCGTCAGGTTCGCAGTGTGATCAAAGTCGCCACTGACATCTCGGCCAGGATCTACAAGGAGCACGAAAACGAGAGCATGCTCGCGGCGATCGGTCGCTCCATGGCGGTGATCGAATTCACCCCGGATGGCAAGGTCATCACCGCTAACGACAACTTCTTGAAGACGATGCATTACTCGCTGAACGAAGTGGTTGGCCAGCACCACAGCCTGTTTTGTCATCGTGCCGAAGCCGAATCCCAGGCCTATAAAGCGTTCTGGGCCTCGCTCAATCGCGGCGAATATCACTCGCACCGTTTCGAGCGCAAAGACAAGCACGGTCATACGGTTTTCCTGGAGGCTTCCTACAACCCGCTGTTCGACACCAAGGGGCGGTTGTACAAAGTGGTCAAGTTCGCCAGAGACATCACCGATCAGGTGACCACCCTGCAAACCGCCGCGGAGTCGGCCCACAGCACCTCGGTTCAAAACGATGCTTGTGCGCAGAAGGGGTCGCAGGTGGTGCAGCAAACGGTGCAGACCATCCAGGACATTTCCAAAGACTTGAACGAAGCGGCGCTGAGCATTGATGCCGTCAGTAAACAGTCCGACATCATCGGCACCATCGTCCAGACCATTCGCGGCATTGCCGATCAGACCAACCTGCTGGCGCTCAACGCCGCGATCGAAGCGGCCCGGGCCGGGGAGCACGGGCGCGGGTTTGCGGTCGTGGCCGATGAAGTTCGCAGCCTGGCGGCACGAACGAGCCAGGCAACGGTGGAGATCGTTGAAGTGGTGCGCAAGAACCACGATTTGTCATTGAGCGCGGTGTCGAGCATGCAGTCCAGTTTGAGCCGAACCGGGCTTGGGGTGGAACTGGCGAACGAGGCGGGAGCGGTGATTATGGAGATTCAGCAAGGGTCGCGGCATGTGGTGGATGCGATCAGTCAGTTCAATTCGACGTTGCAAATAAGTTAGCGGTGGTCTGAACGAATTGCCCCTTAATACTTTAAAGGGGCAATTTTTATCACTCGAAACGTTCATGTGTCGCGAGGGGCGCCTGACCTATTCGGTGAGTGAGAAACTGCCTTCTATCTCCGCACTTTTCTGTGGGTCATGACTGCTTACAGCGATGAATTGATACGTGCCCCTCACGAATTTTTTTTCAAGGTCCACTTCGATCAAGGTGATATTTCCCGACTGTTCTTGCCCGATCCAGGAACTATCAGGGTCTCGAGGGTTGTAAAAACCTCCGACTCTTCTACCGTTGTCGAACGCATATGAGCCAGGTTTGATTTCGCCATCATATATACCTAGCTGGACTCCCCAGCCTACAGGGAAGTCATCTCGGGCGAACCCGCCAACTATGAGTTCATATTCTTTAACGCTGAAAACGATTTGCTTGGCTGGAAGGCTCAGCGGTTCGCCGCCATTTTCCCTGATTGTTGCACTGAACAGCCCGACGGCTTTTTTATTACTCATGGGTCATCTCCTTTGCCACATTACAAACAGAGCCGCGGTGATCTATCGACGCGGAGGAGACACATGATTTTCCACCCGGCTAATGCTGTCTACTGACAGAAGTGACAGTCAGGTTCTTTGTGGAAGAAGAATTGGACCAACGGTCATACTGTTGAAAACTGCAGCCGAGAAAACGCGGGGCCGCTCAAGGCAGGCCATTGCAGCCATGCTTAAGAAATCCCGGACGTTGTGCCAACCGTTGGAAATACTCGTCGATGGCCGGGTAGTCGGGGCGCTCCATCGGTGTCATCAGCCAGCGGTTGACCGACAGCCCGATGACGATGTCCGCCAGCGTGAAGTGCGGTCCGGCGACATACGCTTTGGTGGCCGCGAGCTGATGCTCGAGGATGCCCATCTTCTGATTCCAGCCGCGTATGCCAGCGGCAATGTGATGCGGGTCCTGGAACTCCGGATCCTTGCGTACCAATGCCGTGAACGCATAGCTCCAGGCGGCATTGAGTTCGGTGGCTTGCCAATCCATCCACTGCTCCACCCGAGCACGCGCCGCCGGTTCGTGGGGCAGAAGATCGGTGTTGTGGTGTTTGCCGGCCAGATAGCGGCAGATGGTGTTGGACTCCCACAGCACGCCGGCCTCATCAATGATCACCGGCACCAGTGCGTTGGGATTGAGCCTGAGAAACTCCGGCGTGTGGGTCGACGCATATCCGCCGCCCCAGTCTTCACGTTCGTAGGCAACACCCAGTTCCTCACAGGTCCACAGGACTTTCCTGACGTTGATGGACGAGGCTTTACCCAGAATCTTCAGTGCATGTTCCATTGAGCTACTCCATTAGCGATTCGACGCTTCAGGAATCTAACAGACATTCAGCGTTTTCAAACCGGATCCGGCAACGCCGAAGTTGGCAAAGTTGGAACACTATCAAGATTAGTTGAAAACCCACGGCATGGGCGATGCGCCGTTCTGACGCTTGCGTGGGAGCGATCAAAGCGTCAGGTACTCTCGCGCACCTTCAACTCAAACCCCATGTCCTGCACCGGTTTGGCCACCGTGTTGCCAGCCATCAACGTCAACATCTGCTCCGCCGCGCGGCGACCGATGGCTTCTCGCGGGGTGCTGATACTGCTCAGGCGCGGGACCATATGGGCCGAGGCCGGCAGGTCGTTGAAACCGAGGATCGCCACTTGTTCGGGGATCTTGATCCCGCAGCGCATGGCTTCGAGCAGTGCGCCCTGGGCCAGGTCGTCGTTACCGAAGAAGATCGCGTCGACATCGGGATGACTGGCGAGCAGTTGCAGGAACAGTTCGCCCCCCAGGCCGACGGAGGAAGACCGCGGGGTCAGGACTTCCAGGTCCGGGTCATACAAACCGGCTTTTTGCAGGGCTTTGCGGAAACCTTCGCCGCGCAGCAACGTGCGTTGATCCAGTTGCGCGCCGATGTAGGCCAGACGCTTGCGACCGCGTGATAGCAAATGCTCGGCCGCGGTTTCGCCTGCCGCAAGTTGCGAAAACCCCACGCAATTCAGGCCGGCGGCGCTGTCCAGTTCCATCATGTACACGCACGGAATGTTGCTCGCCTCGATCATCCTGCGCGAACTTTCGGTGCGGTCGAAACCGGTCAGCAGCAAACCGCGAGGCTGATACGCCATGTAGTTGCGCAGCAGGTTTTCTTCTTCATCACGTGAGTAATGGAAGTTGCCGATCAGCACTTCGAAGCCCTTTGGTCGCAAAACCTGATGAATGGCTTCCAGCGTGTCGATGAACAGCAGGTTGGATAACGAAGGCACCAAAACCACGACGGAATGGCTCTGGGCCGAGGCTAGCGCGCGGGCGGCAGGGTTGACCACGTAGTTGAGGTCGAGGGCGGCTTTCTGTACTTTTTCCACCAGTTCGGTGGCCACCGTACTGACTCCGCGCAGGGCGCGAGAGGCGGTAATCGGGCTGACACCGGCCAGGCGTGCGACTTCGTTCAAAGTGGGGCGGCCAGTGGTGCGCGTATTTTTATCGTTTTTAGGGGAGATCATCGGACGGCTTGCCAAACAAAATTCGAGGCACTAAGGTAGCGCTGTCTCGACGCAGCTGCAAATGCGTGAGCGGGGTTTGCCTGATCCCCGTTTTTTGGCGTTGGGAACGAACATGCTGCAACCCACAAAAATGACAAGAAGGCGTCGGCAACTTCTACTTTTTCTGGTGTCATAACTGGCAAAGGTAGCGCTGTCTGCGCGCTGAGGTGTTACATGAATCATCCCATCACCGCCCTGGTCATCATGGGCGTTGCCGGTTGCGGCAAGACTTGCGTCAGCGAGGCCTTGTGCCAACTCAGCGGCGCGACCGCCATTGAAGGCGACACTTTCCACCCTGCCGCCAATATCGAAAAGATGAGCGCGGGTATCCCCCTGAACGACGAAGACCGTGCCGGCTGGCTCGACAGCCTGTGCGATGAACTGCGCCGCATCGATGCCCAAGGCGAACGCCCGGTGCTGACCTGCTCGGCTCTCAAACACAGTTACCGCGAACGTCTGCGCAGCGCCTTGCCGGGCCTGGGCTTCGTGTTTCTTGAACTGACCCCTGAAGTCGCCGCCGATCGTGTCTCCCATCGGCCGGGCCATTTCATGCCATCGACATTGATCGACAGCCAGTTCGCCACCCTTGAATCGCCTGTTGGCGAGCCACTGACCCTGGCTCTGGACGCGTCGAAGCACAGCGTCGAGCAATTGGCGAAGCAAGCTCATGACTGGTGGCAGGCTCATGGCCTGAAACACGCCGTATGAGTTTTGCCAGAAAAGATAGCGCTGTCCTGATGGCCTGCGAATTCCCCGTTTTAATAACAACAACAACCAGGAGACACCCCTAATGTTTGGCATGTCCCACGAGACGTTCCTGCTGCTCGATGCAGTGGTCACGGTGATCGGGCTTATCGTCCTGATCACCAAGTTCAAGTTTCACCCATTCATTGCCCTGATCATCGCCGCAGCCTTTCTCGGGCTGACCTCCGGCATGCCGATCGGCACCATCATCAAGGCGTTCCAGGACGGCTTCGGCGGGGTGCTCGGTTTCGTCGGGATCATCCTCGCGCTGGGCACCATGCTCGGCAAAATGATGGCCGAGTCGGGCGGGGCGGATCAGATTGCCCAGACCCTGATTCGCGCGTTCGGCAAGGACAAGGTGCAGTGGGCGATGATGTTCGCCGCGTTCCTGGTCGGCATTCCGCTGTTTTTCGAAATCGGCTTCGTGCTGCTGATCCCGCTGGTGTTCATCGTGGCCCGGCGTACCGGCGTGTCGATCATCAAGATCGGTATCCCGCTGCTGGCCGGTCTGTCTGCGGTGCACGGCCTGGTTCCGCCGCACCCGGGGCCGTTGCTGGCCATCGGCGTGTTCGGTGCCGACATCGGTAAAACCATTCTCTACGGCCTGATCGTTGCGCTGCCGACGGCTATCATCGCCGGCCCTATCTACGGCACGTTCATTGCCAAGTACATCCCGGGTCATCCTAACCAGGAACTGGTCGATCAACTGGCGCGTGATGACGAGTCTGCCGATCTCCCGAGCTTCGCCATCACCTTGATCACCGTGCTGTCGCCGGTGTTCCTGATGCTGCTCAAGACCTTTGCCGATGTGGTGCTGCCGGACGGCAACTTCTTCCGCACGTTCATGGACCTGATCGGTCATCCGATCTCGGCACTGCTGCTGGCGTTGCTGCTGTCGCTGTACACCTTCGGTTACAAGCAGGGCATTGGGTCTAACCAGATGCTCAAATGGCTGGATGCCAGCCTTGCACCCACCGCCGCAATCATCCTGATCATCGGTGCCGGTGGTGGCTTCAAGCAGATGCTGGTGACCAGCGGCGTGGGTAATGTCATCGGCAACATGGCGGTGGAAGCGCAGATCTCGCCGATCCTGCTGGCGTGGCTGGTGGCGGCAGTGATCCGTATTGCGACCGGTTCGGCAACCGTGGCGACCATTACCGGTGCGGGCATCGTGGTGCCGGTGGTGGGGATGATTCCAGGTGTGAACCGTGAACTGCTGGTACTGGCGACCGGTGCCGGTTCGTTGATCCTGTCTCACGTCAACGACGCGGGTTTCTGGCTGGTGAAGCAATACTTCAACATGACCGTGGCGGAAACCTTCAAGACCTGGACCGCGATGGAAACCATCCTGTCCGTGGTGGGCCTGGGCTTCATCCTGCTGTTGTCGCTGTTCGTTTAAACACACTGCACTGATCGTTCCCACGCTCCGCGTGGGAATGCCGCCATGGACGCTCTGCGTCCACTGTGACGCGGAGCGTCACGGGATGCATTCCCACGCAGAGCGTGGGAACGATCAAGCACAAAAAAACCGCATCGCTGCGGTTTTTTTATGTCTGCTTGATAAATCAGGCGTTGGTTTTCTGAATCAACCCATCCGCCCGGAACATCCCGCGAATGCCGCGTATGGCCTGACGAATCCGGTCCTGGTTTTCGATCAGCGCGAAGCGCACATGATCATCCCCGTACTCACCAAACCCTACGCCCGGCGAGACGCAAACCTTGGCCTCGGCCAGCAGTTTTTTGGCGAACTCCAGCGAGCCCAAATGCGCATACGCTTCGGGAATCTTCGCCCAGACATACATCGACGCTTTCGGATTCTCGACCATCCAGCCCAGTTCATGCAGGCCTTTGACCAGCACGTTGCGACGCTGCCGATACTGCTCGGCGATGTCTTTGACGCACTGCTGATCACCTTCCAGCGCCGCAATCGCCGCGACTTGCAGCGGGGTGAACGTGCCGTAGTCGTGATAACTCTTGATCCGCGCCAGGGCGTTGACCAGTTCGGCGTTGCCGACCATGAAACCGATGCGCCAGCCCGCCATGTTGTAGCTCTTGGACAGGGTGAAAAACTCCACCGCGATGTCCTTGGCGCCAGGCACCTGCATGATCGACGGGGCTTTCCAGCCGTCGTAGACGATGTCGGCGTAAGCCAGGTCGTGCACCACCAAAACGTCGTATTGCTTGGCGAGGGCGATCACCCGCTCGAAGAAATCCAGCTCCACGCATTGAGCAGTGGGGTTGGACGGGAAGCCGAGGATCATCATTTTCGGTTTCGGGATCGAGCCGCGAATCGCGCTTTCCAGTTCGGCGAAGAAGTCCACGCCCGGAATCAACGGCACCGAACGCACCTGGGCGCCAGCAATCACCGCGCCGTAGATGTGAATCGGGTAACTCGGGTTCGGCACCAGGACGGTGTCGCCCTGGTCGAGGGTGGCCAGCATCAAATGCGCCAGGCCTTCCTTGGAACCGATGGTGACGATGGCCTCGCTTTCCGGGTCGATATCGACCTCGTAGCGATCCTTGTACCAATTGGAAATCGCCCGGCGCAGACGCGGAATGCCCTTGGACGTCGAATAACCGTGGGTGTCTTCGCGCTGGGCGACGGTCACCAGTTTTTCGACGATGTGCGGCGGAGTAGGGCCATCAGGGTTGCCCATGCTGAAGTCGATGATGTCTTCGCCACGACGACGGGCGGCCATCTTCAGCTCGGCAGTGATGTTGAATACGTAAGGGGGGAGTCGATCTATGCGCGCAAAGCGGCGCGGCGAACCTGGGTTAGCCATTGTTGCCTCGGATAACGTGAGCGCCCGGAACCGTCCGAGCGACGCTGGTCACTGCGGTGACCTGTGGCGGAATGTAAGGGCTGATGTGGCAAACTGTCCAGCGACTATGTAAACAAATTTGTCCGAAGGAAATCGGTTGATGGAATTTACCAGTGGCTTCTTGCTGAGCCTTTCGCTGTGCCTGGACATCGGCGTAGCCAACATCGCGATGATCACATTGGCGATGCAACGTGGCTATTTTCAAGGCTTCGCGCTGGGTTTGGGGACCTGTGTCGGTGACCTGATCTACGCCGTGCTGGCCTTGGCCGGGATGACCGTTTTGCTGCAATACGAAAGCGTGCGCTGGGTATTGTGGATCGGCGGTTCGGCGCTCTTGTTGTACTTCGCGGCGAAGATGATCTATTCGGCGATTCACCATGAGGCGGTATTGGCGCAGGCCGAAGACGTGGGCCAGAACTCCCATCGGCGCGAGTTTTTCCGCGGGATCTTCCTCGCCATGTCCTCTCCCAGCGCCATTCTCTGGTTCGCGGCGGTGGGCGGCACATTGATCGCTCGCTCCGGCGGCGGTGACGCCCTCAGTTCGGCGCTGTTTCTCGGCGGGTTTCTCTGCGCCGGGGTGCTGTGGTGCGTGGCTTTGTGCTTCGCCGCGAGTCACGGCGGCAAGTTGCTCGGTGACAAATTACTGCGTTACTCCTATATGGCATCGGCAGCGATCTTCTGCTATTTCGCGGTCTACGTGATCCTATCGGGGTATAACGAGTTCGTCGGCGCAGGTGCCGTCGAGCCGTTGCACGCACTGTAATTGGGCGAATCGGGTTTGGCTTCTATACTCCCAGCCGAACCCACTTTTTGTTCCAAGGAGTTGAGCCATGGATGAGCAAACAGGCGTCGAAACGGCCAAGCCACGCTTCGAGCACGGGCACTTCCTGCTCATTGCAGGGCTTGGCGGACGATTTACCCAGGAAACCTCCAGGAAAATCCCTGAGCTCTGGGAGAAATTCATTCCCGAGATTGGCAAAATTCCCGGTCAAAAAAACGAAGTGACCTACGGCATCTGTTGCAATCCGGATGGCAAGGGCGGCTTCGAATACATCGCCGGCGTTGAAATCAGCAAGCTCGACGACCTGCCCGAGAAATACCGCTGGGTTGAGGTGCAACCTCAGCACTACGCAGTGTTCGAGCACAAAGGCGCTCTCGATCAGTTGCCCCAGACCTTCCAATACATCTGGAAAACCTGGCTGCCGCAGTCCGGTTATCAGGCGGCCGACGCGCCGGAATTCGAACGCTACAGCGAAGACTTCAACCCGAAGCTCAATACGGGTGTGCTGGAAATCTGGCTGCCGCTCAAGCCTTGATTACCGCAGGAGGCGGACTCGGCGTCCGCCTCCTGCCCGTTACTTGCCTTGCTTCATCCGTCGCGCTCGCAACAGGTCAATCGTCAGCGTGATAAAGCCAAACGAGCTGATGCCCAACAACATAAGAAGTCCGATCTGAACGCTGCTCATGGTGAGTTCCCCTTATTGATGGCCAGAGACAGGACACATCAATAATCCGCTCCGGCAAGCAATGACAGCGCCTATACGCAGGCTTTACGGCGCCTGCGGTGATCGATATGAACACCTTATTAATTTATGATCCCCAACCTTCCTCCCGCTGATTTCGAGCTGCCATGAACACCGTCATCCGCCACGTCACACCTGCTGATCTGGACCGCTGCTACGCCATCGAAACCGTTGCCTACGAAGGCGACGAAGCCGCCACCCGCGAAAAAATCGCCACGCGCATCGCCACCTGGCCCGAAGGTTTTATCGTGGCCGAAGTCGACGGCGTTGTAGCCGGTTTCATCAATTCCGGTGCGGCGTTTCAGGTGGAAATGTCGGACGAGGCGTTCAAGGAACTGATCGGCCACGACCCGGCCGGCCCGCACGTGGTCATCATGTCGGTGGTGGTGCACCCGGATTTTCAGGGGCAGGGGCTGGCGAAACGGTTGATGGGCGAATTCATCGAGCGGATGCGCGCGCTGGGCAAGACCGACATCCATCTGATGTGCAAGGAGCGGCACATTCCGCTGTATGCCGGGTTCGGGTTTGCCTACATCAAGCCTTCAGCGTCTGACCATGGCGGGATGGCGTGGCATGAGATGGTGTTGGAGTTATTACATGATTAAGTTCTGCAAGGAACGTAAACGTCGAAACGAGGCCATGGCGCTGATCAAGCTTCTTTCTTTTTCCACACGCGACAAGGAGCAACGAAAGTTGATTTCTGGCGAGACGCTTCTGGGTAGACTGGCGCTGCAGCGCCGGTTGAACCAAGACGATAATGGTGTCTGAGCTGTGCTCTATGTCCCGCGGAGTATGTTGTGTACCGCGCTCACCGCTCTATCGAGTACAGCCGCCTCACTAAGGTCGGTCGTATCGATCCTCACCCAATTAGCCAAACCACATCGCTCATAACTGGATCGAACTCTATTCTGATAATCAATGAAACTTTTAAGGCGATTTTCATTGCCACCATCGTAGGCCCCGCTCTCGCTAAGACGAAAAGATCCTTTTCTCTGCGCCGCAAGAACCGGATCGACATCCAGGAAAATGACGGCATCAGGTTTTCTAATTGTTGAGAATATTGCTAACGCCTCTTCAGCCAAACCTGCGTCTTTGAGTAAAAAGCGTGCTAAGTATTTATAGTACCAACCATCTGCGATGCAGCTAAACCCGGAGTCCATTAATGGCCTGATGGCAGCATAATCTGTCGCTTGAAACCATGCTGCAATTAAACTTATCCAATGCCTATCGCCTAATTGATCCAAGGGGGCGTCATCTGGGTAATCCCAAAGGATTTCACGTATGCGGGACATATGAAATTCTGTATACCCCAATGATACCGGTGGACGATTTTTATCTACATATTTGAGTTTGGAATGGGATTCATAAATCTTGTCATATGTTGCCCTTGCAACAGTAGATTTCCCCGCTCCGTCAGTGCCTTCAAACGCGATAAATAAAGCTTGTTTAGCTAAATAACTCATGCGAATCCCCCTAAGTAAGCTTCAGTGTCCAACGAGTTTCTGCCGCTACCCTCAATTAATGGTTGAAACCCCTCTCTGCGATATATGTCCGACATTTTTTTTCCAAGTGACTTCAGGAAGTCCATTGAGGGGCGCCTCCTGTTAGAGTATTGTGAACCTGCGTCAGGGTGAAACACTGCAACAGCAGGCACTACTCCCATGTCGCCAAAGTATTCAATGCCCTCAATAATTGACTCTAATGGTTCCATTCCAGCAACAAACCCTGCATATACATTGCCACGACCTAAAACTTCCACAGCTGCCTCGAAAGCGGCAAGAAATCTTTCGCGAGTATAATCGCGAGCTTTGCCCGGGCAAACTTCCGAAAATAATCTAGGATTAAATACCTCCAGGCTCATTGACATATTATTGCCAATTTTTTTGAATCGATCAAAAAGACGAAAGTCCTTGGGAGGCATCGAAATTAAGTGGTAGTCCAAACGGCTTTGCAGGTTTTTATTCTTTACCTGTTCAAGTAAGTCCATATGTATTGAGTATCCTTTGTCGTAGTTTGGGATCGTGCCTCCATTCAATAATACCCTCTTATATCGGTCGCTCTCATTGTTAATAGCCATGCCTATTGCTTCGCCAGCCATGCTGCCTTTTATTCGCATCTTATGATCAGATAAGCTGTCTCTTGCTGATCCCAGAGAGCAAAATTTGCATTCATGACCATCGTTAAAATAATAACAGTGTCCGGGGGAGAAGATTCCGAGTGTAGAATTACCATAGACGGTTATATGCTGCTCAAATAGCTCGCCGTTACTCAGGTGCTTTCCATAAGATATAGGTCGCCTAGGGAATGTAATTTTTATGGTTTTTTTTCCATGTTTGAGAACTGGTGTTTCTTGCTCTAAGGCTATACGGTAATCTGAGTTTGGGTTGTGATTGGCAGCGGAAATAATCTGCCCTTCGAGAATTATTTCTTGTGGAGTGCGAATGCTTGAGCTAAGAATTATACTGTCACCTGTTCCGTAAGCTCGCCTTTTTTCAATATGATCCATTTGAGCTTGGTAATATTCTAAGAAGTCTCTAGTAAAGCTAACTCCGTTGCACAACAATTCAAGTTTCAGATTTACAGTGTTTGTTAACATGATATATCTCCAGTGAATTGGCCGGGCACTACAAGATAAGTCGTATCAGTTCTTCGGAAGACAAGGCAATTAACGTTCCATTGTCTAAAAGGGAAGCGGCCGATGGAGGCAGGGAGAATCTAGGATGTCCTGTCTTATCAAATAATGATCCACCCGCTTCCCTTAGAATCAATTCTGCTGCGGCAATATCGCAGCTACGTTCATGTCCCGGTGTATCTATATCAATAAAGGCATCAAGAGCCCCGGCAGCGATAAGGCAAATTTCCAATGATGAGCAAGAGTAGACGCGGATTTTATATGCGGACCATATGATATTTTCGATTATGGCTTTTTCTCTTTTATCTTTAGGGCGATGAAAAGAGATGTGCATGTCTTCTATTCTCTGAACTTTACGAGTCTGAAGTCGTTTCACAATAACGGGCGACTGAAGGTAAGCTCCCTCACTCAATGCGGCGGTATAGACTAAGTCTCTTGAAATATCATAGATCCAGCCAAACACATAGGCGCCTTCGTGGTAAAGTGCCACGCTAGATGTATAAGCAGGAAACCCTAAAGCTGCGTTGTGTGTGCCATCTAGAGGGTCTATAAGTAGATAGAACTCACCTTGATTACCAAATGTGACTGTTGAAACATTCTCTTCGGAATAGATCGTGATTCGCATGCTAATATTAGAAAGGCAGTTATACAATATGTCCTGACAATCTAAGTCATATTGAGTCTGGGAGTTATTCCAGTATTTGTTTCCCGTGTCGAAGTTTGGTAGGCCGGCCAGGGTTCCTGCCCAATAACGGCGTAATTGTTTTCTGGCCTCGTAGAGGCATTTTTCTAGTTCAGGAATGTGTTCCCGTTTAAATAATGGTCTCATATTATTGTTCCATTATTAATTGTATGTGCCATTGGTCTCGATCTAATCGAGGGGCGTAAGACCTGACTTCAAATAGCTTTCCAGCATAAACAGCATAATCTGCGCTCATGAAGGCACTAAGTGATTTTGGGAATAGTGCTACTGTTTTAACATCGATATCATATCCGAACCTTTTCCTGATCATATTTGCTGCTTGTCTAAGACTTCCTCCGGTATAGGCTTTATCTATAATTAACCAAGGCTCGTTCGACGGTAGGGGGGAAGGGAAAACATCTTGGAAAGCAAAATCTCTGCCCAGTAGACTAGAGTCGTTTTGTCGATGAACTTCTGAAAAGAAAATATTTTGATCTCCGGTTGTCGCTAAATAACCTAGTGCAATTGGCAAACCTGCTGACAATAAAAATAACTTGTTTTTTGATATTTTTTCTATCTGTCGCCAAACTGAATGGTCCTCGTAAATGTATCTCGTGTTTAAGGCGGAACTACTGTCCCAATGTTCGTGAGAAATATATTTACTATAAAAGGCGCAGAACCTGTTGTGGAATGCCATGGTCTCGTTGTTTGTATTTATAAGTAACCTATTCTTGGTTATGCCTCGAGCTGGAGCTTTCATGGCAATGGGATGTACGTCGCGACGACAATGCGCAAATGCTTCGCTAATAAGCGAATTCTTTAATTTAATAAGGTGCGATTTTGACGGGCCAGAAATAGCTATTTCTGGTGATAGTCCATCTCCTTTAATTCTACGCACCTCATCGAACTCAACTCTACTTGTACTTGAATTCAAGTAGTCCCATATTCGTACAATGTCATCACCGGACATGCCGTTATAAATTGGCTCAAGGTTGCTCAGATCACAAACCATTTCTTCAGGGTGTCGAAGATCGAAATAAGCCTTTTGAAGATGGCATCCATTGAGTATGGCGTTGCGGTAGGCGTAATAGTCGCTTGTTTGTATGCCACTCAACGTTCGCCAACCATGATGCTCGCTAATAATGGTTATAAAACTAGTAAGCTGGAGTGGCGAATGTTGTGGGTAAGGTGCGTGATTCATAGTTAAATCCTCACGATAGTGCGTAAGATTAAAAGTCAGTCGTAAGTATTGAATTTTATGCTCTGTCGTATGGAAGTTGACGCTCTACTAATTGGTGGTTGAGTTGTCTTAAAAGGCTGCCTAAACGCCAAAGTAAAAACGACATCAGAAAAAACGAACAGAGCACCAGAGCTACGAATATTGAGTGAACGCTATAGTTGTAAAAGGATAGAAGTCCGACGGAAAGTATCAGTCCGAGAATGTTGAGTAACGATATTGTGAATAATGTGGGAATCCAGAAATCGCCCATGCTTCTTAATGTCATTCGGGTCACAACATAAATATATTCAAATACTAAAAAAGGGATCGAGATCAGAAGATTGCCCTCAATTAATTTTCTTGTTGGTACGTCGGACGTATAAATTATAGATATATATTCATTAAAGAAAAAACAAACCAATAAAAACGGAGTCAATATGAGGGCTCCGAGCTTTATGCCTTGTATATAGGTTGTACTCAATGAGTAAAATTTCTTTAGTTTAAAATGTCTTGCGGCCACTATTCCTGTAGCATTTCCCACTCCGATTGAAATCATGTATACGAAACTTAAAAAATGGAGAGATGCCTGGTACGCTGATAGGCTAGCATCGCCCAAACTCTTTGAAATAAAAGAGAGCATAAGAAATAACAGGCTTTCACCACCAAAGCAAAGTGCCATGGGAAGGCCGTTAATAAAGTAATTAACATATGTTTTCGTCGGGATACTTTGTGAGTGCCGAAATTTTAAGATGTGCTGGTGGATTTTTCGATCAAAAAAACAGAATGCAAGCACAACAAAAAAACACCGTAGGCCAACATATGTGGATATGAAATGAATAGCGTTTGTGTTTGTGTTCGTTGCAATCAAAATTGCGCAAGCTGAGGCAAGCGTGGCGTTGAATAGCCATGTATATATTAACTCGTATTTGGCTATTTTTATGGCGTTAAAAAAATTGAAGATGGTTATCTGCAAGTATAAGGCGGGAATAGAGAGTGAGAGTATCAATAGTAATTTCAATCCTTCTAAATTATTGTTATCCGTAAGCGATTTTGATTCGCTAACACTATATGCAAATATTGCGGAAACAATAATTGCTCCATAAAAAAATGCAAACCTGAAGGAGATAACTAAATCAAGTTCAACGCTTTTCGTATTTAGGTCAGTGGATCCAGCTATCTTCATCAACGATGTTGAAAAAAAGCCAATGCCAACGACTGTTAGAAAGGAAGTTAACGCCCATGCGAATGATGCATGGCTGAGAGAGCTAATTATAAAGTGCCCGATAAATGAAAAATAAAATAATGATACGGTCATCTCGCCAAATCTGGAGAGTATTAGGGGAATGGCTAGTCGGGTAACTTCCATGCGTGATCTCGTGTTTATATAAATATAATTATGAGCAGGAAGGTATTTGTATTCGTCACGCTAACAAGGACTTGATGTGCTATGTTCTGTTCTCAATCCCACTCTTTGAGTAGGCTGATTAGAGAGGGAGTTCCTTCCGCAGCAAAGTATTTTTTTCTGAAGTGATACTCGCACATGGATATTCTATGTTTCGTTTGTTTTCGTTTGTTGAATTCGTTGTCCAAAGCGGAAAGAGATTTTAGCGTAGATGGATAGAGATCTGATTTTTTTAACAATTTCTCAATTGCCAAGAATACCAGGTCTATATATTTCAGTGCTTCTTGAATGTATAAGCGACATTCAGCTTCTGTGGTCGCCCCCTTTCTGGCCAACGCAAAGAAACTATTTTTTATATCATCAAACCCACTGACTCGGAACATGTTTGAGTAAACCCACTTATAGTGTTTGTTTGTTGTGCCTGTTAAATAAGTGAAGCTCATGGTCGTCTTTAGCATCATGTCCCGTGCGATCTCACAACCCATCCAGAGGTTTCCCGATTGCCAGCAACCTTGAATATCCTGAAATGCATAAAATACGGGCAGCTTCTCACGGTGAGCTACATAAATATGCTTCTCCAAAGGAATCCTGGATTTCAATTGACTGAATCTTTCTTCGTTTTCTAACGCATGCCCAATTAATGATCTATGAATGACATTGTTCTCTGTGTTCGATAGTACTGGGTCATAGAGAAAACGTTGATCATCGGTGATTTCATCAAATGCTTTTTCAATTTTCGCAAAAATTTCTTCCAGTTCGGAAAATGTTATATAGTCTGCATCAATGTGGATGCTGGTGTTGCCGTAAAAATTTGTTGTATTATGAACCTCCTCATCTTCAGTGATGTAGTGGTAGTTTATATCTGTAACCAATGCATGTTCACAGTTTTCGATGTTGTTAGCTTTAGGTCGTTGTTCGCAAAGAATGATACAGTCGATGTCGGAATGAATGGTTCCAATCCCTTCGATTAGAGATCCTGAAACAATAAGAATGCTTGTGCTTTCTAAAAAAGCTCTTTCGCGTAGGTAGTTTTTTGGAATTAAGATTTTTCCATCTAGTATGGAAATTTCATTGTCCGAGATTTTTGACTGCGAGGTTTTTACGAGGGCGGTCATTTCATGTTGCTCCCAGGGTAATAGCGATAATATAAACTGAGGCACTTAAATCTGAACGACAACCTGAAGAAAGATGGGTAAGTATTTTACCTGGAGTTCCCCAGTGCAAAAGTAATAGCGTTCATGTGCTAAAACCCTAGTGTCGACATAGGCTGTTCGTCAATATTTATATATAAAATCAGAAACGCCTTACAAACATTGAAGTCCAAGTGTTTAATCTTTGAGTGAAGTTTCTTTTTTCTTTGAGAGAAGACTCCTACAGGTCACCGCCTGGGACTCTGTAGGAGTAAAGCGGAGGATTGTGTCAGTAAAGGCTATCCCGCACCCGAGCCGGCGCTTCGCGGTCATACGTCTCGGCATCGAACTGCCCATCGTTCAACCGCTTGTGAAATGCACCCGCCGTCGGCAGGGCAGAGCGTTCGAGGTGTTTCTCAGGGTTCCATAAGTCCGAACGAACGATGGCCTTGGAGCAGTGGAAGTACGCCGCTTCCACCGTCACCAGCATCACCGTGCGCGCCGGTTTGCCATTGACCGCAAAGCTCTCCAGCAACCCCGGTTCGGCGCTGATCTGTGCCGTGCCGTTAACCCGCAACGTTTCGCCAATCCCGGGAATGATGAACAGCAGCGACACCCGCGAATCGAGCACAACGTTACGCAGCGTGTCGATGCGGTTGTTGCCCGGCCGATCCGGGATCGCCAGGGTGCGTTCATCAATGATCCGCACGAAACCCGGCGTGTCGCCCCGCGGTGAACCGTCCATCCCGTCAGGCCCCACCGAGCTGACGATCACCAGTGGCGAGGCGCGGACCATCGCCTGATAGTCCTCGTTCAGAAAGGCGATCTGCTTGCGTACGGCGCGGTCGTGGGGCTGGCCGTAGAGGGCTTCCAGTTCTTCAATGCTGTTGAGCATAACCACCTCAGAAAATCAGGCCCATGCGCCGTTCGTAACCGATCCGGCCCTTATAGGCTTCGCCGCTGTCGACCCAGCCGAATTTTGCATACAGCGCGATGGCCGATGCGTTATCCGCATCCACCGACAACTCCAGCCCCTTTATTTCCGGAAAAGCCTGACGCGCCACGTCGGGCAAGGCTTGCAGACAGGCCTTGCCATAGCCTTTGCCCTGAGCCCGATGATCGACTTGCAGTGCGTGCAGGGTGGCGCTGTGTTCATTGGCCCACGCCGGCAATACGGGCGGGCGCTTGAGCAGCAGGAAGGCCACGGGAACATCCTCGACCAGTAGCGCAAATCCTGTGACGCCGGGGCCGGGTTTGGACAGCAGGGTGTGCAACGCACCGTGAATGTCGCCGGAGAATCTGATTTGTTCTTTGTGAACTTCAATGGCCTCGACCTGCTGGCGCTGGAGCGCGTTCAGGCTGTCGTAAGGCACGAGTCGGGTTGTCACTGGAGTGTCCTTTTTCCAAGAAAATGTGTTTCGGATTCTAACGAGTTTGCGTCCATGGATTATTTTTATTTGGACTGTCGATTTGGTTTTTCGCCAGACGACTAAGGGTGTCTTCACAACAAAAACCACGGAGAACCACCATGAACGCTACCCACGAAATCCAGACCCTGATCGACACCTATCGCCAGGCGGTCATCGCCAAGGATGTCGAGAAACTCATGCCCCTGTATGCCGAGGACATCGTTTCCTATGACGCGGTCAAGGCCCTGCAGTTTCGGGGCAAGGCCGCCTACCGCGCGCATTGGCAGGAATGCATGGAAATGTGCCAGGGCGCACATAAGTTCGACTTCGACCATATGAACATCGTGGCGGACGAGCACATCGCCTTCGCCCATTGGCTGGCCCATTGCGGCGGCACCAACGAGAAGGGCGAAACCCAGGCCTGCTGGATGCGCGTGACCGCCTGCTATCGCCGCGACGACGGGCAATGGCGCATCGTTCACGAACACTGGTCGGCCCCGTTCGACATGATGAGCGGCACCGTGCTGTTCAACCTGGAACCCTGAGCGTCGTGCTGATTCGTCGGGAATGTCGCGAAAGTTTCAATCAGCAGCCATAGTTGATCCGTTCGATTCAGGAGAGCCTCATGAAGTATTTATGCCTGGTCTACAGCAACGAGCACGAGTTGCACTCGCTGCCCGAGAGCCCGAATGACGCGGAATGCATGGCTTACGCCGAGGCGATCCAGGGCAGCGGCCGAATGGTCGCCGCCGAGGCGCTCGAATCGGTGCAGACCGCGACCACGGTGCGGATGCGCAACGGGAAGATGTCGATTACCGACGGCCCGTTCGCCGAAACCAAGGAGCAATTGGCCGGCTTCTACCTGATCGATGCCAAGGATCTCAATGAAGCCATCCAGGTCGCCGGCAATATCCCGGCGGCCCGGGTCGGCTGTGTTGAGGTGCGTCCCGTTCGTCAGTTGAACCCCGGCGCCTGATGTCGGCCGAGTCGGTACGAGCTCGGGTCGAGCAGGTTTACCGCGAAGATTCACGGCGGATTCTGGCGACCCTGATTCGTTTGCTCGGCGATTTCGATCTTGCCGAAGAAGCCTTGCACGAAGCGTTTTTCGTCGCGGTCGAGCGCTGGCAGCGTGACGGTGTGCCGAACAATCCGCGAACCTGGCTGGTGTCCACCGGGCGTTTCAAGGCCATTGATGTGTTGCGACGGCGTGCACGCTTCGTCGCTTCGCAACCGATGCTGATCGCTCAACTGGAGGCGCTGGAGCAGGCCGACTGGAGTGACGAAGACGTGGAAGACGATCGCCTGCGCCTGATTTTCACCTGTTGTCACCCGGCGCTCGCGGCGGACGCCCAGGTGCCGTTGACGCTGCGCGAAGTCTGCGACCTGACCACGGAAGAAATCGCCCGGGCCTTCCTGTCGGCACCAGCGACCATCGCCCAGCGCATCGTGCGGGCCAAGGCGAAAATCCGTGACGCAAAAATTCCTTATCAAGTGCCGGCCCTGGCGGAATTGCCCGAGCGCCTGGACAGCGTGCTGCGGGTGATTTATCTGGTGTTCAACGAAGGTTATTCCGCATCCATGGGCGCGGAACTGACCCGTGAGGATTTGACCCGTGAGGCGATTCGGCTCGGTCGTTTGTTGATGGAACTGCTGCCGGAACCCGAAGTGATGGGACTGCTGGCGCTGATGCTGTTGCACGAGTCCCGACGCACGGCCAGGACGTCGGCGAGCGGCGAGTTGATCGTGCTGGATGAGCAGGACCGTTCGTTGTGGGACGCCGAGATGATCGCTGAAGGTTGCGCCCTGGTGGAGCGTGCACTGACAACCCGGCGCTTCGGGCCTTATTGCCTGCAAGCAGCGATTGCGGCGTCGCATGCCGAAGCGCCCACGGCGGCGGAAACGGACTGGCTGGAGATTGTGGGTCTGTATGACGTGCTGTTGCGGGCAGCGCCTTCGCCGGTGATCGAATTGAACCGTGCGGCGGCGATCTCCAAACGGGATGGGCCGTTGGCGGGACTGACGTTGATCGAGGGGATCCTGGCGCGGGGTGATTTGCTGGATTACCACTTGGCGCACGCGGCGCGGGCGGAGTTTTGTCGGCAGTTGGGAAGGGTAGAGGAGGCGCGGGCGGCTTATGAGCGGGCGTTGGAGTTGACGCAGCAAGTGCCGGAACGACGGTTTATCGAGGCCCGGTTGCGGGAGCTGAAGTGATGTGATCTTGCGGGCCTCTTCGCGAGCACCCCTATTCCAGCATCTTGTCGAGTAACCAACTCCCCGCCGGCCCCGGCGGATGCAGCCGCGACCACAGCGCATCGACGAACACCGGTTTCGGCCAGCCGCGCACGTCCAGTTCCTGCAACGTGCCTTGCCCAAACCGCTCCACCAGCCACCGCGGCAACGGCGCCCAGCCGAATCCACCCTGGGCCATTTCCAGCAGCATCAGATAACTCGGCGCCGACCAGACGCGCCCCTTCGCACGGCTTTCATACGGATTGACGATCGTCGCCAGACGCAGCTCCCGGTGTTGTTGCAACCCGCCCTGATCGATGTGGCTCAGCGCCGCCAATGGATGTTCGCGGGATACGAACAGGGCAATCTCGGTTCGTTCTTCCATGGTCGAACTGACCAGGTCCGGCGGGTAACTGTCTTGTTTTTCGGCGAAGGCCACCTGCGCCCGACCCCGTTGCACCAAGGCCACCAGGTCATCGCACTCAGCGATCAGGCATTCAAGTTCCAGGTCGGGATAACGCAGCTCGAAGGCGCTGAGCGCCGCTTCGAATCGGTCGGATTGATACGTGTCGGAAATCGCCACGGTCAGCTTCGGCTCGACCCCTTGGGACAGTTGGCTGGCGGTCATTTCCAGCCGGCTGCTGGCGGCCAGAATGTCCTCGGCCCGTTGCAGCATCACGTGCCCGGCCGGGGTCAGGCTCGGTTTGCGGCTGCTGCGGTCGAACAGCGTCAGGTTCAAGTCGATTTCAAGGCTGGCCACGGCGGCGCTGATGGTCGACTGACTGCGGCCCAATTTGCGCGCCGCAGCGGAAAACGAGCCTTGAGTCGCGGCCTGAACGAAGGCCTGCAACACTTCTTGAGAAGCCATGAACTATCGCCTTGATCGATGGTTAATGGTTATGAAGTATCGGTGTGAAGAAAGATCATGGCAACCACAGTCACTCAGAGGAGTCTGGCCATGAGCGCCAACAAATCCATTACTGAACGTATTTTCCAGGCCATTGGTTTCGAATTGTTGGCCATCCTGATCTGCACCCCGCTGCTGGCGTGGATCATGGACAAACCGCTGCTCGACATGGGCGTCGTGACCATGGCAATCGCGGCACTTGCCCTGGCCTGGAACGTGATCTTCAACGGATTGTTCGACCGCGCGCTCAAACACTACAACCTGGTGCGCAACGCCTGGGTACGTGTAGTCCATGCGCTGTTGTTCGAAGGCGGTCTGGTTGCGGTGGGGGTGCCGTTGATTGCCTGGTGGTTGAAGGTCAGCCTGTGGCAGGCGTTCCTGCTGGATATCGGTGTGCTGCTGTTTTTCCTGCCATACACCTACGTTTATCACTGGGTGTACGACGTGGTACGCGAGCGAGTGCTGATGCGCCAGTCTTATGTGCTGCATGAATAACCTGTGGGAGCGAGCCTGCTCGCGATGGCGTCAGCACATTCGACATTGATGTCGACGTGTGCACCGCTATCGCGAGCAGGCTCACTCCCACATGGGAACTGCGGTGAATCAGAAGAGTTGGGTGAACAGCCAATACAAACTGCCCGACAACAGAATCGCCGCCGGCAAGGTTAGCACCCAGGCCATCAGCAGGTTGCGGATGGTCTTCATCTGCAATCCGCCGCCATTGGCGACCATGGTTCCGGCCACCCCCGAAGACAGTACGTGAGTCGTCGATACCGGCAGGCCGAACATGTCCGCCGCGCCGATGGTCAGCATCGCGACGGTTTCCGCCGAGGCGCCTTGAGCATACGTCAGGTGGGTTTTGCCGATCTTCTCGCCAACCGTCACCACGATACGTTTCCAGCCGACCATGGTGCCCAGCCCCAGAGCGATGGCCACCGCGATTTTTACCCACAGCGGAATGAACCGCGTGGCGTTGTCGATCTGCTGCTTGAACAGTTGCAGCTTGCCATTGGTATCGGCGTCGAAGTTGCCGACCTTGTTCTTGTCCATCAGGCGAATGGTTTCGCTGGTCAGGTACATGTCGTTACGCACGTTGCCCATGGCCTCGGCCGGGACCTTTGCGAGCGAGCCGTAGCCCTTCACTTCACTCCCGATAGTGCCGGTCAACGCGGCCAGGGCGGGGATCAGTTGCGGTGAGGCTTCCTTGCTGCGCATGTATTCGGACAGCACCGCGCGCGGGTCGGTCGGCGCTGACAACGGCGCATTTTTGACCAGCGCTTGCTGGGTGACTTCGGCCACGGCGGCAAACTGCAGCGCCTGGTCGGCCGGCATGGTGCGGTTCAGCGCGTAAGCCATCGGCAGCGTGCCCACCAGAATCAGCATGATCAGGCCCATGCCTTTCTGGCCGTCGTTGGAGCCGTGGGCGAAGGACACGCCGGTGCACGTCAGGATCAACATGCCGCGAATCCACCACGGTGGCGGAGTGTCGCCCTTGGGTGCTTTGTACAGCGCACGATTCTTGACGAAAGCCCGCAAGGCCAACAGCAACAGCGCCGCAAACATGAAGCCGATCAGCGGCGACAGCAACAGTGCGTAACCGACTTTGGTTGCCTGCGCCCAGTCCACGCCGCTAGTGCCGTCGCGGCCGTGCATCAGGGCATTGGCCACGCCGACCCCGATGATCGAGCCAATGAGGGTGTGCGACGAAGACGCCGGCAACCCCAGCCACCAGGTGCCGAGGTTCCACAGGATCGCGGCGATCAACAGGGCGAAGATCATCGAGAAACCAGCGGAAGAACCGACTTGCAGAATCAGCTCCACCGGCAGCAGGGCGATGATGCCGAACGCCACCGCGCCGCTGGACAGCAGCACCCCGAGGAAGTTGAAGAATCCGGACCAGGCCACCGCGAAATTTGGCGGCAAGGAGTTGGTGTAAATCACCGTGGCCACGGCGTTGGCAGTGTCGTGGAAACCGTTGACGAATTCAAAGCCGAGGGCAATCAGCAGCGCCACGCCCAACAGCAGAAACGGCGTCCAGGTGGTCACCACGGTGCCGAGCTCGTTCATGTCGTGCATCAGGCTGTAGGCGGTAAACAACAACCCGCTGCCCAGCACCGCGAAGAAAATCACGAGGGTCAGCAGGCTGGGCTTTTTATCGAGTTGAGGTTTGGCGCTACTGGCGGGCGCCTGGGTGGCGGTGAAGGAAGGAGTCGCCATGACGGACAATCCTGAGGAGAGAAGGAATGTCGCCCATGATCGTTGCTGAATGTTACAGAGAGGCTGAGTTAAGTCAGTGTTTGGGTTTATTGCCGATCCGTTGATCAGAATGCAGTACCTGTGGCGAGGGAGCTTGCCCCCGTTGGGTCGCGAAGCGGCCCCCAGCATTCTTTCAGTTACATCGTTTTTGCAGGTTTACGACTGCTGCGCAGCCGAACGGGGCGGTGCGGCGTTCCGACAAGCCCCCTCGCCACAGTGAATCGAAGGCGCTCCGATATTAATAATCCTGGCGCTTACGGAATGCCCAACGCCCGGCGATCACGGTAAACGTCGCGACCAATGCCACCAGAATCCAGAACCCTTCCGGGTCGCCGGAAAGCGGCACCCCGCCGACGTTCATGCCAAAGAACCCGGCGATGATGTTGATCGGCAACGCCAGCACCGTCACCACGGTCAGGGTGAACAGCGTGCGGTTGCTCTGTTCGTTGAGGTTGGCGGCGATTTCCTCCTGCAACAGCTTGATCCGTTCGCCCAGCGCCGTGAGGTCGTTAATGATCAGCGCGAACTCCTCGGTGGACTTGCGCAGCTCCTTGACGTCCTCCTTTTGCAACCACTGCGGCGGGCGATTGAGCAAGCGCAGCAACGAGCCCGGCTCCAGCGCCAACAAGCGTTGCAAGCGCACCAGCACCCGTCGGTTGGCACCCAGCTCAGCGCGGTTGGTCGACAGCCGCGAAGACAGCAACTCATCTTCGATCTGATCGACACTGAGGCTGGTCTTGCGCACGATCTGGGTCAGCACTTCCCCCTGATCGCGCAGCAGATGCACCAGCAATTCCAGTGGCGAGCGAAAGCACTCACCGGCCTTCACCGACGAGCGCAGCTTGTCCACCGAGTGCAGCGGTTGCAGTCGTGCGCTGACGATCAGCCGACTGCGGGCGCAGACCCACAACGTCGAAACATCGGACGACACCATGCTGCTGAGGTTGAACACCACGTCGTTGACCACCGCCAGCAACGCCGAATCCACATGCTCGATACGCGTCGAACGCGAACCTTCGTGCAGTGCTTCGAAAAATTCATCGGGCAATTGCAGATGGCTTTTCATCCAGCGCTCGCATGCGGCGTGGGCCAGGTTCAGGTGCAGCCAGAGAAATTCGTCGTTGTCGCCGGGTTGTTGCAGGCACTGCAACGCCTTGGCCGAATCGAGCTCGCGGCCGCGCTCGCCGGGGCGAAAACTGAAACCGTACAGCAGACCGAACAGGTCGGTGTCGCGATGACGTTGGTCGATGCTGTGGTTCATGGGGTCTCGATGTGAGGAGGCGCCTGTTGCGGGTTTCACAGGTTCACTTGAACCGCATCATTGCAAGGAGTTTTGACCGTTTTGTGACAAGGCGGTGGAGGCGAAATGATGGCGCTACCGACGGTCGGAATTGGTTAAAGAACCGCTCTGGCCCGCCGATCTTGCCTACGTTAACTCGCACGGCTTTGACCGCTGGCCAAGGTCGCAGACAGGGATGTCCGGACTTCTTTCACGCCTCGCCCGGCGTGCCTCATTCCTGTCATGAGTACCTTCCGATGTTTTTGCAAAAGTCCTTGAGAGCGCAAATTCTCGCCCTGCTGAGCGGCAGCTTGTTCGCGATGCTGTTGATCGCGTTGGCCTGCTTTCACTTTCTGTCCAGCGGTGTTCAGAACTACGCGAATCTGATCGAAGGCCCGCTGCACACCTCGCAATTGATCGATGAAGCCAACCTGCAATTCAAGGTGCAGGTACAAGAGTGGAAAAACGTTCTGCTACGCGGCAAGCAGCCTGCGGATCTGGACAAATACTGGAAGCAATTCGAAGACCGTCAGCGCGATGTGCAGGGCATCCTCGGTGAACTGGCCGGGCAGAAGGGTATCGAGCCGTCACTCAAGACGCGCATCGAACGCCTGCGGGACGAACATCGTCTGTTGGGCGCGGCTTATCGGAAGGGCCGTGACGCCTACGTGGCGGCAGGCGCCGACCCAACGGCTGGTGATACGGCGGTCAAAGGTGTCGACCGCGCAACCAGCGATCAGATGAGTGAGTTGGTCAGTGAGTTACGCAAGCAAGGGGCCGAGCAATCGAAGCTGATCAGCGCCGACGCCGACCGCACCGTGTTGCTGGGGATCATAGTGATGCTCGCTTCGGGGCTGTTGATCGGGTTGTTGAGCCTGTGGCTGGTCAACCGCAACCTGGTCGAACCGATTCGCAAACTGATCGAGTACGTGGCGCAACTCAGCCAGGGGCGTTTCGCCGAACGCGTGGCCAGCACCCGTCAGGACGAACTGGGAAAACTGGCGATAGCCGCCAATACCCTGCGCGATTTTCTTGCCGAAACCTTCAACCGTTTGCAGCGCAGCGCCTCGGATCTGGACAGCGCCAGCGGTGAACTGAATTCCATCGCAACCCTGATGGCCAGCGGCACTAACGAGCAGTTCAACCGCACCGATCAGGTGGCCACGGCGATGAACGAAATGTCCGCTACCGCGCAAGAAGTCGCACGTCACGCCGCCGATGCGGCACGAGCCGCCGATGATGCCGACCAGTCCGCCCAGCAAGGCGAAAAAGTCATGCAGGGCACCATTCACACCATCACCCAAATGCGCGGCGAAATCGCCAATACCGCCACGGTCATCCGTCGTCTGGAAACCGACAGTGGGCGCATCGGCAAGGTACTGGAAGTGATTCGCGGCATCGCCGAGCAGACCAATCTGCTGGCGCTCAACGCCGCCATCGAAGCAGCCCGTGCCGGTGAAGCCGGGCGCGGTTTTGCGGTGGTGGCGGATGAAGTCCGCAGCCTGGCCCAGCGCACGGCGGCGTCGATCATCGAGATCAACCAGATCATTCAAACGGTGCAAACCGGCGCGGTGGACGCCGCTCTGGCGATTGAAAGCGGTCAGTCGCGTAGCGAGGAAAGTGTCGAGCAAGTGACTCAGGCCGGCGTCATGCTGGAGCGCATCACCCTTGCCGTGGAAGCCATCCGCGACATGAACCGCCAGATCGCCACTGCCGCGGAAGAGCAGACATCGGTGGCCGAAGACATCTCGCGCAACCTCACCGAAATCACCAGTATCGCCAGTACCAATCTGGACAACGTGCAGCGCACCGAAGCGGCCAGCCACAACCTTCACGGGTTGTCGGGGCAGTTGAATGAAGTGACAGCGCGTTTAAGCGCGTAACGGGAATGACCTGGCAGATCACACCGGCAAGCTGAAAGTAAACGTCGTGCCCTGTTGCTCGGTCGAGACCACGTCCAGTTTTCCGCCATGGGACCGAGCAATCTGACTGGCAATGTACAACCCCAACCCGAGGCCGGTCTGCGGTGCTCCGCTGGCCGGGCGCGCGTAGGGCCGGAACAGATAGGGCAGCGCATCCTCGGCAATCACGCCCTGGTTTTTCACGCTCAGCACGAACTGTCCTTCGTTGATCTGCGCGCTGATTTCGATCGGACTATCGTCCTCTCCGTGAGCAACTGCGTTCGCCACCAGATTGGAGAGTAATTGCGCGACCCGCTCGCGATCACAATGAATGCTGCGCAGGTCGCCGATAGACGAGGTTATGGTGCGGTCGGGATGGACGTTCTGAACCTCTGAAATCACATGCCGCAAGGCATCCTCAAGATCCGGGCACGGCTCGATGTTCACTGGAATGCCACGGCCCAAAGCGCCGCGAGCGAAATCCAGAACGTCATCCACCAGTTTGGTCGCACGAAGGGCGCTGGTGAGGATGTGCCGGGCCCGTTGCTGATTCGCCGGATCGGGTAGTTTGCGCAGGAGCATTTCGGCACCGGCGCTGATGGCGAACAAAGGGTTGCGCAGATCATGCCCGAGCACGGCAATAAACTGTTCGCGCAGTTCGGCGGTTTCCCGTTCCTGGTTCAGCGCTGTTTCGGTCTTTTGCAGGTTTTCTTCGGCCTCGATTTGCAGCGCCAGCATCCGGGCGAAGGATTCCATGGTGCTCTGGATCGTGCTGGATTTGAGCGGTGCAGGGTTGGGGTCAAGGGCGCAGATGGTGCCGAAAAAGCGTCCGTCGGTGCGGAAAACCGGCACGGCGATGTAGCTTTCGAACTGATAGAGACGAGGGGTGTGGTGATCGCGGTAAAGCGGGTCTTCACTGGCTTTGTCGATGACCACCGAGTGATGCGCCTGACGAATTTCGTGGCACAGGGTCGTGGCAAGATCCAGCTCCCCGCCAACCTGTAGACCGAAATTCAGCTGGTCGAGCACCGCACACGCGGTCCATGAATCTTCGGTGACCCGGGCCACGGCGACGAAGCGCAGGCCCGTCAGTTCGCGGATCACTTGAAGAATCGCCGGCACCGCACTGATCCGGCCGATCGTGGCGATGTCTGCTGCCGCTGCTTGCCCCATTTCGACCCATCTCTGCAATGAACAGTTTGGTGTGATTCTAGCGGGCTGCCGCTGCGTTGGCGCGACTTGATTACCTGAATTTGAGATGCAAAAAAGCCGCACGATCCGAAGATCGTGCGGCTTGTTATTTGCGCATCAGTTGTCTTGCTTGTTGCTCAGTACTTTGCCAGTGGTGGCATCGAAGTCCACGTCAAATTCTTTGCCGTCGGCAGTGCGCAGTTCGACTTCGTACTCGTAGCCATTGAAGTGGTTATCCAGATCGGTGTCGGTGATGGTCGCGCCAGGATGCAGTTTCAGAGCCTCCTCGTTCATTGATTCCAATGACTTGATCTTGCCGCTTTTGACCAGCTCGGGGATCTGGTCGACGCGGACATCGGCCTGGGCCAGGCCAGCGGTAAGGGTCAAGGCAGCAGCAGTGAAGAGGGCAGTCAGGGTTTTCATGAGGTTCTTTCCTTAGGTGATCTGTTTAAGTGGGATCAGATTATCCGGCGCAACTTAATCCACCCTTAATTCTCCGAACGCGACTGGGTATGGATCGTTCCCACGTTCATCAGTAACCGTTGTTCTGCAGCAACTGCGCCACGCTGGCCGCCGCCGGACGTTTGTAGAACTTGAGCAACTCGCTGGCGCGGTTGGTGAAGATACCGTCGACGCCGGCGTCCATGACTTTCTGGTAATCCACGGCATCGTCGACGGTGTAAACGTGCACCAACAAGCCCTGATCGTGGGTGTACTGGTTCATCCAGGGTTGCACCAGGTCCGAGTAACTCTGATCGCCACCCTTGGTCAGCGCCGCAGATGGGCCGGTGCCGATCGCGCCCTGGGCTTTGGCGTACTCGACCCATTGCTGGAATTCGGCTTTGTCTTTCGGTTGCTGTTTGGCGTAGTAAGTGGCTTTGTCCTTGTCGCCGGACTCGGCAAACGTCACCTTGGATTTTGGCTCGATGCTGCCTTCGCCGACCCACAGCAGGAGGATTTTCGGCACTGTCGGCATTTCTTTCTGGAGCAGTTCGAGACTGCTCTTCTCGAAGGTTTGCAGCACGACTTTACCTTTGCCCTGGCCAACCGCCAGATCGCTCTTCGCCAGTTTCGAACCCGCCGGGCTCAACCAGCCGCGATCCTGGAGTTTTTCCTTGAGGTCGCGCTCGATCCCGGGAAACTGCTTCGGCTCTTTGGTTTCGATGTACAGACCGGGCTTGTGCAGCGGATTGCCTTGGGCAATGTCGATGATTTCATCGAGGGTCAGAATTTTCAGACCGACATACGCAGGACGCGCGCGATCCGGGTAGGCAGCGTTGAACCAGCTGCCGGCATCGAGGGTTTTCAGCTCGGCGATAGTGAAGTCGTTGGCAGGGCGGTCCTTGCGCTCAGGGAATTTACTGGCGACATCGGTGGTGCGTTGCAGGTTGTCGTCGTGCAGGGCGAACAGCACGCCGTCCTTGCTGCGTTGCACGTCCAGTTCCAGGTAGTCGGCACCCAGATCGCGGGCCAGTTTGTAGGCGGCGGCGGTGGATTCCGGGGCATCGAAGGACGCGCCACGGTGAGCGATCACGGCCGGATGCGGGATGCCCATGCGGGCGGCCAATGCGGTGGGGCTTGGCTCGCTGGCGGCCTGTGCCTGGCCGAGGCCCAGCATCAGACTCAGCAACAGGGCGCTCTTGGTGAAGGTAGCAGGCATGGTCGAGGTCCTTTCGCAGGTTTTCAAAGACGTCTCTTTTAACAACTGAGCGCCGCTTGCGCTATCGCCAGACCGACATAAACTTGTTTAAAGCAGATTTTTTCAGCGGTTTTGTGCGCTTCTTTGCAGTACTCTTGGCCGCGGCAGTTACCCCGGCAGAGGGAACGCCCATTCGCTTGCCCTGCGTGTAAACCATCGATCACCGGTCCTTTGCGACCTTCTGTGAGGTTTATCATGCGCACCACTTCCGAGCTCATCTGCCAGGCCGCCGACCAACTCAAAGGCTTCGTCGGCCTCAATCGCAAGACCGGCCAGTACATCGTTCGTTTCAGCGAAGACTCCTTCGGCATGGACGTGGCTGACGACGGCATTATTCCCACCAGCGAATTCGTCTGGGCCCCAGGTTCCGCGCAGGCCATGACGCTCAAGCGTGAGCTGATTCAGTTGTTGCTGGATCAGAACATCGATGACCGGATCAACATCACCGAGCCGTTGCGGGTGTACATGAATCGGCGGGAAGTGCCGGAGATTTCGGCGGTTCGCAGTCTCGTGCAGAGCTGTTGCGGTGGCTGTGGTGGCTCTGCTACATAAAATCTCCCACATGGGTCTTGTGATCGACACATAACCCATGTGGGAGTGAGCCTGCTCGCGATGACGGCCTTAAGAACACCACAACCATTCACTGGTTGAACGCATACGCCCGCTCTAGTGGTAACCGTGATCACCGTCGGTGCGCAGGGAGGTAAAAATCACCGCGTAGTAAGGCGCTGGCGCAGTGTTGGCGATCATGACTTCTGCCCCTTGCAGGCGGCGATCAACGCACGGACCAGCGGCGGCAGCTTGCCCTTGAGCGCTGCGCGTTCAGGCTGGAACAGTGTTGCGACGAAGAACGGATGCCCTTTGAGTTCCACCGCCCGCAAGTCACCTGAAGCATCGTGGCCAACAGCGCACAACTGTTGGCTCAACAACTCACGTTCGAACGCTGGATTGACGCCGTAGCGACAGCGATAGCCTTCGACAATCTCAGCGTTTTCGTACGCATCGGCGATCAACGAACCTTCAACCAGATGAATGCTGTCGACGGCTTCCACCAGCGAACAGCTCAGAGGCGTGAGCAACGCTCGTTCCGCATCCGGCGATGTTTCACCGTGTTCGGCATCGTCCCAGCCCAGAACATTTCGGGCGTATTCGAGTACGGCGTGTTGAAAGCCGCCGCAGGTCCCCAGGAACGGCCGTTGCTGTTCACGGGCAAAACGAATCGCTCGCAACGCACCGTCCCTGTCGCGGTAAGGGCTGGCGGGCACGCACCAGAAACCGTCGAAATCAGCCGATGGCGCATCGGCGCTGATACGGTCGGTGGCCAACCACTGGAACTGCACGTCGATGTTCGCCTGTTCAGCGGCCATGCCGAGGGCGATGGGGATCGCCTGGTGAGCGGTGACTTGCGAGTCGTAATCGCCGATCAGGGCGATGCGAATTGGGCGGGTTTCCATGAGTGCGCTCCACGCTTGTTGATTCCTGGCAGCCACTATAGATTGGCGTGCACGCACTCAATATTGGCGTTATCCCAATTGATCAATGCACCGATGCACTATCGGCTGGATTACCCCGACCTGTCCCTGATCCTCGCGTTGGTGCGCGGCGGCTCTCTGGCCCGGGCGTCGACGCTGTTGAAGGTCGACGTCTCGACCGTGTTTCGCGGCGTGCGCCGACTGGAATCTGCGCTGGGCCAGCAACTGTTCGAAAAAAGCCGCGCCGGCTACTTGCCCACCACCTTGGCGAAAACCCTGGCCGAGCAGGCTGAGCGTGCCGAACAGGCGCTGGAGGCTGCGCGCATTGGCGTGGAGCAGGGCGGTGAAGTCATCAGCGGCACGGTGCGCCTGACCTGCACCGATTCGGTCTTGCAAGGCTTGTTGCTGCCGGCGTTGGCGAAGTTCATGCCTGGTTACCCGGCGCTGACCATCGAGCTGAGTACGTCCAACGACTTCGCCAACCTCAGCCGTCGGGATGCCGATATCGCCTTGCGCTTGACTCGCACCCCGCCCGAGCACTTGGTGGGTCGGCGATTGGCCCAGGTTTCCTATCGAGTCTGTGCCAGTGAGGCGTATCTGAAGGCGGTCGATTCCGAAGACTTGGCGTCGCTGACCTGGATCGCCCCGGACGACTTCCTCCCCGATCACCCCACCGTTGTGTGGCGCCGTCAGCAGTTGCCGGGCGTCATACCGGGTTATCGCTGCAACAGCATGTTGTCGGTGACTGAGCTGGTGCGGGCCGGGCTCGGTGTCGCGGCATTGCCGGACTTCCTCATCGGTGACGGACTGCAGCCGTTGAGCGAGCCACTTCACGGGTACGACACGGCGCTCTGGTTGCTGACCCGCCCGGACTGCCGTGCCTTGCGCTCAGTGGTGACGTTATTCGATGAGTTGGGGCGAGCGCTTCGATTGCCTTGACCGAGCGCTAAACCTTCGGCTGATCCTTGCGCACGAAGTGCTGATGCATTTCCGAGGTCAGGCTTTCGATGCGTTCGGTGAGGGCCTTGGTCATTTCGGTGAGCCGAGTGTTTTGCTCGAGTAACTCCAGCAGTTGCGCGGTGTTCTGCGCCGCTTGTGCCTGGCGCTCACTGTTGGCGACGGCCAGTGCTTCGCGGTGCAGCGCATCGGCTTCAGATTGGGCTTTGTCGCGTGCTGCCTGGCGGGTCTGGGCCAGCAGGATCAGCGGCGCGGCATAAGCCGCTTGAAGGCTGAAGGCGAGGTTGAGCAGGATGAACGGGTAGAGATCGAAGTGGGCCACGCCGAACAGGTTGAGGCAAATCCATACCACCACGATCAGCGTCTGCGCCCCGAGAAAGGTCGGCGTGCCGAAGAACCGCGCGAAGGCCTCGGCGCGCAGTGCAAACTTGTCATTGCCAAAGGTGGGCGCCAGGTGGGCGTGAGGGCGATGAAAGCGCAGGTGGTCAACTGGGGCGGAGGCGGGTTTGGTGCCGGAAGTCGTGGTGGTCATGGTGCTCTCTGCATGGCGCTGGGACTGAGGCCCACTATAGCCCCAGCGCCAGTTTCATTCTGAAACACATTGCGGTGTTTTATTCAGAGCGACCAGTGATTGGAAAATCGACAGACATTGTCATTTATTGCAGCTCGGTTCAGAGCTGATAGCAGGCCAGAAACATGTCCAGCGCCGACTCCACAACAGTGGTCTGCATTTCCGCAGACAAGCCGGGCAACCCCATGGAAATCTGTGGCCAGAACGCAAAGGATTTGAGCATCCCCTGAATCTGTTGTGCGGCGAATTCGGGGGCGACCGGTTTCAAACGGCCATCGGCCTGGGCAGCGCGGATCCACATGGTCAGGCCTTCTTCGCGCTCACCCATTCGGGCGACCATATTCTGCGCGCGCTCGGGGGAATGGATGGTGGCGGCGATGGCCACTCGCGCCAGATCGAGAAAATTGTCATCGCCCAGCATCTGCATTTTCGCCATCAGCATCTGGCGCATCTGCTCGCGCAGCGGCACGTCAGGGCGGTAGGGCGTTTCCTGTTCTGCCGTCACCCGCGCCCACAATTGATTGAGGATTTCGGCGAACAATTCTTCCTTGCTGGGGAAATGGTTGTACACCGTGCGCTTCGACACGCCGGCGGTGGCGGCGATCTTGTCCATGCTGGTGATGTCGAAACCGTTGGCACGGAATTCGGCAATCGCCGCCTGAATGATGGCTTCGCGTTTTCGGTCAGTGAGACGCTGTGGAGCTGTCATAAGTACGCTTCGGCAGAAAGAGGTAAGAATTACACTTGGCAGTTTACTTGCGATCGGCTTTGATGCAACCTTGGAACTACACTGTGCAGTGTAATGTTTTGTTAACCCTGTGCAGCGAACAATAGATCTCCGGCTGATGCGTGCGTGCCTTGGCCATTTATAGTCCCCAAGCGGAAAACCACGAAGCAGGTGGTTTTCCTGGAGTCATTCAATCATGGCCACTTCAACTTCCCCCTCGGATAACGCTTCTACGCCGGAAGCTTCCCGTCAGGCAGAAGGGTTCTTTCGAAACCATGCGCTGGTAAAACGCGAAGGCTTTCGCAAAACCCTGCGCATCATGTGGAACATGATCTTCCACAAACCGCGTAACACCCGCCCGACAGCACCTGTCCCGGTGCAAACCATGACTCAGGCAGCATTGATCGCCGCCCCCGACCACAGCGTTTACCGCCTCGGTCATTCCACCGTACTGCTGAAACTGCGGGACAAGTTCTGGATCACCGACCCGGTCTTCGCCGAGCGCGCCTCACCCGTGCAATGGGCCGGCCCCAAGCGCTTTCACCAACCGCCGATCAGCCTCGAAGAACTGCCACCGATTGAAGCAGTGATCCTGTCCCACGATCACTACGACCACCTCGACTATCAAGCGGTGCTCAAACTGGCGGACAAGGCCAAGTATTTTCTCACACCACTGGGCGTCGGAGACACCTTGATCAAATGGGGCATCGACGCCAGCAAAATCCGGCAACTGGACTGGTGGCAGGGCACTGAGGTCGACGGTATTCAGTTCATCGCCACACCTTCGCAGCACTTTTCCGGTCGCGGTCTGTTTGATGGCAACAGCACGCTGTGGGCCTCGTGGGTAATGATCGATGGTGACACGCGAATCTTCTTCAGCGGCGACAGCGGTTATTTCGACGGCTTCAAACACATCGGCGAACAGTACGGCCCGTTCGACCTGACACTCATGGAAACCGGAGCCTACAACGTTGAGTGGCCGCATGTGCACATGCAGCCAGAGCAAACCTTGCAAGCGCACATCGACCTTAAAGGTCGCTGGTTATTGCCGATCCACAACGGCACGTTCGATTTGTCGATGCACGCCTGGTACGAACCTTTCGACCGCATCCTGGCGTTGGCCTGGGAGCGGAATGTGTCGATTACTACGCCGCAGATGGGGCAGGCGTTTAATGTGATGTATCCGCAACGAGGTAGCACTTGGTGGTCGGAGATGGAGAACGTTGGCGATCAGGTGGAGCCTCAGAACGCATAGCGTGTGAAACCGGGCTGAGCGTCTTAAGCGAAAACCACCTCAATACGGCCCTCTTTTCGTGATCGGGGGGCTGACTTGATCACGATCTGCACGTCACGTCCGAGCAATGAAAGGCATTCCATCATCTTTGCTTCACTGATACCTCGAAACTTTCCGCGCAACATCTCGGAAAGCTTGGGTTGAGACAGGCCCAAGATTTCAGACGCTTGAACTTGGGTCAAATGGCGAGCCTTGATGATCTCGCCAATTTTGGCCGCCAATTGCGATTTGACTCGCATTTCATTGGCGTTGGGCGTCCCGAGGTCTTCATAGACGTTCCCGCTGCTCTCTTCGATTTCAATCATTTCCTGATCCTTTTGCGTGATCCTGCGCCGCTTGAAGTCTCTTTCTGATCAAATCGACGTCGCACTGCGTGGTTGTGATACCCGTAGTCGACTTCTTCTGAAAGCAGTGCAGAACATAAATGGCATTACCAAAACGAACGGTATAAACGGCGCGATAGGTGTTCGTATTGAAGTCATCCACCATCTCAAGCACACCTGCACCTCCAAAACCCTTTAGAGGCTTCGCGTCGGGATGTTTTGCACCGCTTTGTGCCAGATCTAGTGCATGACCAAAAACATCTTGTACATCTGCGGGCATTTGCTTGAGGTCTTTCTTGCTGCTGCTAACCCACAGGAGTGACTTCCTTGTACTCATGCGAAAATATACCTATTTGGGAATAATCGTCAATCGATGATTTCTCACTCAACCATCGCATAATCCGCCCGCCCCACCGGATCAGGCGTCGACCCTTTCACATTCATCCCTCTACCCGGCGCAAACCCCGGGAAGAACACCAACCCCTCCGATTCAAACCGATAAGCCAACGCCAGCCGCGTAGCATCCAGCACATCGCGTTCATCCTCAAATCGCTGAATCGCGTCCACCGAAACCCCGGATTGCCGAGACAGTTCCTCCACACTCCACCCCAGCATTGCTCGGGCCTGAGCGCTATGCGCGGGGGTGAATTGGAAAAGGGCGATACGTTCCAGGGTGATTTTCATCGCAAGAGAGGCCATGGTGTTCTCCGGGCTCAAGAGTGCTAATTCAAAAAATACTGTGTTTTTGTACAGTTGTTTTGAACCCGAATCAAACTCATTTTTTGATCGGTTCTATCGCGTCCCGTCCAGCCAGGTTGTTGGCGCCTGTCCCAGTACGCGGCGGAACATCGTGGAGAACGCCGCCGGGCTGTCATAGCCAAAATCCAGGGCAATTCGCGTCACCGGTTCGCCCATCACCAGACGCGCCAGAGCCAGCACCACGCAGGCCCGCTGCCGCCATTGGCTGAAACTCATACCGGTCTGTTGGCGGAACAGGCGATTAAAAGTGCGCAGGCTGATGTGCAACTGATCGGCCCATTGCTGTGGCGACTGATGAGCGTCGGGCCGCTGCACAAAGCCCTGGCACAACGCGAGCAGCCGCGCATCGACGGGCAGGGGAATGTGCAACGCCAGGTGAGTGCTGCGCGCCAGTTCATGCAGCAGCAAGCCGATCAACGTACCGTCGCGCCCACGCTCGTCATACGCCAGCGGGATCTCCACCGCTTCCATCAGTAAATGCCGCATCAACGGCGAAACGCTGATCACTTGGCAGCGATCCCCCAGATCCACCGCCCCCGGCTCGATATACACACTGCGCGTGCTCACCCCCAGCATCAGCACTTCATGCGCCACTCCCGGCGGAATCCACACCGCCCGCTGCGGCGGCACCACCCAACTGCCGTCGTGCGTGCTCACCTGCATTACCCCCGTGGCGCCGTACAACAATTGCGCCCGCCGATGTGTATGACGAGGCAACAAATGGCCGTGGGAATAATCAGTACCGATGGCCACCACCGGCCGTGGCGTGTGGTCCAGCAGATCAATCGAAACATTGCGCATCGAGCAGTCCCAGTGGTTGGCGTAAACGCGAGCATTATTGGCTGACTTGCTGAAGCAGGCCAAGGCGCATCGCTCTATCGTCGACCGCTCTCAACCAACGGACGACCTCCATGTTCTATCTTCTGCTGGCACTCTTCGGCTGCATGACCGGCGTCACCGCAGTACTGTTCGGCTTCGGCGGCGGTTTCGTCGTCGTGCCATTGCTGTACCGCATGCTCATGACCAGCCACGGCACAGACGACCCCGTCAGCCAATCGGCGATGCACATTGCTGTGGCAACCTCGACCTGCGTGATGATCGTCAACGCAGCGATCGCCACCGGAAAACACCGCCGCGCCGGTAATCTCATTCGTCATTACCTGTGGCCGTTGGGCGGGTTTATCGGCGTGGGCGCGGTAGTGGGCGCCGTCGCGGCGATGTGGGCCAGTGGCGAGGTGATCCGCTATGCCTTCATCGCGTACCTGGGCGTGACCATCGCGGATTGCCTGGTGCGACGCGGCTTTCTTACAGCGCCAGACACCGCCATCCCACGGCGATTGGGAAGGGCAGAAGTGTCTGGCGGCGGTGTAGGAATCGGCACCATCGCCACGTTTCTCGGCGTAGGCGGCAGCGTCATGACCGTGCCGTTGTTGCGGCGTTGTGGGTTGAGCATGTCCCAGGCGACGTCCATGGCCAATCCGCTGAGTTTGCCCGTGGCGCTGGCCGGGACGCTGACTTACATGGCCATGGCTGGGTTTACCGAGTTTGATCTTGGGCCGTGGTTTGTTGGCTATGTGGATGTGATGGCGTTTGCGGTGTTGACGGTGGGGTCGCTGGTGGGGATTCGGTTGGCCACGCCGTGGATTGGGCGGATACCGGATCGAATGCATGCGCGGGTGTATGTTGGTTTACTGGTTTTGGTGATGCTGGGTATGTGGGTCAAGTGATCGGGATAAGGATATCGTCCGGACTTTCGACCCCTCCAGTCGTTCTAGTGCACTCACGGCTTTGCGATTGATGGTCAAGCACGACTTGCTGACCGATGCGGAGCTGTCGGTTCTCAGCGAAGCGGCAAGGGAGGAGATTGCTGACGTTATTCGCCAGCCCTATAAGCTTGAATGGGTTGAAGAGAACGTACGGTAGGACTGAAGATAGTTATCAACCAGCCCTTTATAAGAGAAAGATGGATGTGGATCTTCAATTGCACCGAAGCGGCAAGTAACTTCTTCAGCCGCGTGCACAAGGGTAAAAAAATCAGCCCGGTGGACAAACCGCCATCGTCCGTCATTGAAGATGATGTGCCTGATGAGTCAGCGGAACAGTGGCTGGTTCACGCCGTCACTGTTCAACGCAAGCATGTGTTGTACGTCATTCACGTAAAAACTCGTTATTGCATGATTTTTGCGGACGCGAAAAAAGCGGACATCGTAGGTTTCGTTCAACGTTTTTCCGAGCGTTGGATAAACGGCGTGATTCAGCATGCGGGGCAACACGACATACTTCATTGGTTCAACGATGAACTGATAGCGGAGCGATTCCAAGAGAGTTGTCGCGAGTACGTGTTTTACAAGCGCGGACATCGCGGTGCGCAGAAACACATCAATGACATCGCCTGGGTGTTTGAGGGATGTGCCGCCGAACAAGGTTCTTTACCCCCCGACGAGTTCTCGGCAGGCCGCTTCGATGCCGACATGAACAACTACCTGAGAGGTGGTAAAGAGCATAAGGATTACTTCTTCCCGGATGAGGAAATGATCGTTCACTGGTTAAGCCGTTACGGCGGCCTTGATGAGCTTGGCATACAAGCAGCCCGTGAGCGGCACAAGGAAGCGAAACGGGAGATTCGGGAGGCCGTAAGGCAGCTTAATCTCGAAGCGCAATGAGCCGTCGCAATGACGCCGTGCCCCGATCCTTTAACCTTTGAGCCCCGGCGCCTCACGAACAATAAAGTGATCCAGGTTCTCAATATTTGCACTGAACACCCCGAACGTCTGCTCGGGGTTTTTCTTGCTCGGCACCTGCTTCAACTCCGGTGTCACACCATAAAAGAAGCAATACAACTCTTTCCCGCTCTCACTGGCGTGCTTGATCTCTTCCAGAAACGCTTTGCGCTTGCGGTAGTTGTCGATCAGCTTTTTGCTCAGGTAAACGTTGACTGAATAAGGCTTCTTCTTCGCCTCGTCGGCTTGCTTGAACCAGACCTTCTGTTCGAAATCGATGCGAAAACTCTGCGTGTAATCCTTGATCTCCTTGATCTTGCCCCAGTAAATCAGCCCCTTGTTGTCCTGCAGATACTCGATCTTCTTGAAGAACGACCCATAAGGCGCCGTGTGCTCGCCAATCTTCAGCGGCATGCGCTTGAGCAACTCCTTGTCCTCGAAGTTCGACACAAAACACTCCACCGGATGGGCGAAGACACTGGTCTTGTCCGGTGCTGATTCGCGGCTCGGGTGTTCGACGTCACTGGCCGCTGAAGGCGGTTTCGGATCGTCCCGCATCACATCAGCCGCCACCGCCAGGTTCGACGGCTTACGCACATACTCACGCCGCGTCAGCAACAACTCCGACGGGAAATGCTCCTCGCGACTGTCATCCGTTTCCGCACCGTCCGCGTCCACAGCTGACGCCGACGCCTTGAGACTGACATAAGGACAATCCGCCACATGCCGGGTGCTGGGCGTGTTCTTGAAGTGCGGGGTGCGCACGTAGTTCACGTTTTTGGCGTTGAACGTCGTCAACACGTTCGCTGCATCGAAGGCCGCTCTGCATGCGTCATTGGGGCATTGGAAGTGTTCTTTGGCGGAATCGAAATCCATGGTCTCGTCGAAATTCAAATCGCGCACGTCATAGATCGACAGCTTGTCGTCGAGGCTGAGGCAGTAGGCGAGGTCGAATTTCATGGCGGGCTCGGGTCCTTGAGTGGGGAAGGGTATTAATAGCGGGAGGTGGGGCGGGTTGCACTGAATGTTTTTCAGATAAAGTTGGCGCTGCTGAGCATCGGTCTAAACTCTGAGCCTCAATTGTGCTCCGTAGCGAGGCTAACGTGCCATGCAGTCCACCATCAAACTGCTCGATCAGCCCACCAAATACATGTTCTTCACTGGCAAGGGCGGGGTTGGCAAAACGTCGGTTTCCACTGCGGTATCAATCGCCTTGGCTGATGCAGGCAAGAAGGTGCTGCTGGTTAGCACAGATGCGGCCTCTAACCTTGATGAGATGCTCGGTGTCGAGCTGAGCAATCAGCCTGTAGCGGTGCCGAACGTGCCTGGAATGTTCGTGCTCAACATCGACCCCGGGACCGCTGCCATCGACTACCGGGCCCGGGTGGTCGAGCAAATGGGCGCCCAGACCAGCGATCAAGATATTGCTCTGGTGCGAGAGCAACTCTCGGGAGCATGCACGACCGAAATCGCAACGTTCGATGAGTTCTCCCACCTCCTGTCACAGGGGGGCGCGGCCTATGATCATGTCGTGTTCGATACCGCACCCACGGGGCACACGCTCAGGCTGTTGAGCCTGCCCAAAGCGTGGAGCGGATTTTTGGAAGGCAATGATCGTGGTGCGTCATGCCTGGGGCCGCACTCGGGGTTGAAAATGCAGGAGCAGCTTTTCAATCAGGCGTTGGCGGCGCTCAACAATCCAGCCCTGACCACCGTCGTGCTAGTGGCTCGTCCTGACAAAGGCGCACTGGGCGAGGCCGCGCGTTCCTCCGACGAGCTCCGTGAGTTGGGTCTGGAAAACCAGCGTTTAGTGGTGAACGCTGTGTTCAAACGCAGCGACTTGAATGATCCGATCGCAGCCGCCATCGAAGCGATCGGCCAGCAGGCGCTCGACGAGATGCCCATGTCGTTGCGCCAGCTTTCAGCCGACTACATTTCGCTCAAGGCTGTAGATTCCGTTGGCTTGCCCGCGCTCCGCAGTCTGCTTTCCCCGGAACTTGCCAGGCCAACAACGGCTGCAACACAAGCGCGCTCACCCCTGGAACACCACACCCTCTCGGAACTGGTTGCCGAGCTTGCGAATGACGAACGCGGGTTGATCATGGTCATGGGCAAAGGGGGAGTAGGCAAAACCACCATTGCCGCCGCCATCGCCCTGGGCCTGGTGCAGCACGGCAAGTCCGTGCACCTGAGCACCACGGACCCTGCGGCGCATCTGGCGGTGACCCTCAACGCCGATGTGCAAGGGCTCGACGTTGGCCGCATCGACCCCAAGGTCGAGACCCAAAAATACGTGGACAAGATCGTCGCCTCCCGCGCGCCGATCCTGACGGACGATGAAATAGCCTTGCTCATCGAGGATCTACGATCCCCCTGCACCGAAGAGGTCGCGGTCTTCCACGCGTTCTCTCGCGTGGTTGCTCAAGCCAGAACGTCGTTCGTGGTGCTCGATACCGCCCCCACGGGTCATTCACTGCTACTGATGGATGCCACAGGCGCCTATCACCGCCAGATGGTTCGGGAATTCAAAGGCGACTCGGACCACATCGTCACGCCTTTGATGCGCCTGCAAGATGCGCACTACACCAAAATCATCCTGGTGACGCTGCCCGAAGCCACACCGGTGTCTCAGGCGGCAGCACTGCAGGATGACTTGCGCAGGGCCAAAATCGAACCGTTTGCCTGGGTGGTCAATAAGTCTCTATTGGCCACAGACACCGATGACCCGCTGCTGCGAGCGCGCCTGGACAGTGAGCGCAAGCAGATGGCGCGGGTTGCAGACCAAACCCGCCACGATGTCATCGTGGTGCCCTGGACGGCGGAGCCACCTGTTGGTGTCGCAGCGCTGAAGCGCCTGTTGGATTGACGCGCCAGCGTCGGCTCACACCCTTCCAACATCGGAGAAAGACCGTGCTAAAAACCGCCATCGCCTCAATCATTCTCTCGGCGCTTGCTGCAAACCTTTACGCTCAGACCATGGATCATTCGAACGACGCGCAACGGCAAGCCGAGGTTGCAGGTCGCAGCAAAGATGTCATGCCGTTCAGCCTCGCAGCGACGACCCATGTATTCACCAAGACCGCTGAAGGCGGCATTCAGCAAGTGGTCGTCAAAAAGCCTGCGGATGCTGCCCAAGTGCAGTGGGTTCGCCAGCACCTTCAAGATATCCGCGAGCGGTTTCTCAAGGGCGACTTCTCAGGCCCGGCGCACATCCATGGCCAAGACATGCCTGGCCTGGCAGACCTGAAAGCTGCCAAGCCTGGGCAAATGGCGATCACCTACAAAGACATCGAAGGTGGCGCCGAATTGGCCTTCAAGACCTCGGATCCAGCCTTGATAGCGGCGCTTCACCAGTGGTTTGATGCCCAGCTTTCCGACCATGGCAAGGACGCGATGGAAGGAGACGCACATCATAGCGAGATGATGAACAAGTGAACGAGGGGCCATGGGCGGCGATCGGCTTAGGCTGGGTAAAAACGTTGTAGAGCAGGTTTGATAGTCAGAACCAGAACAAAAATCGCTCGCCGTCTTCGTGCGCATGTGCCGATGAAGTTCTACAGGCCCAATCACTCAAACTTCAACCGTTCCACCTTCTGAAACAGTGAGGCAGTGAACTCATCCCGGTCACCGGAATGGTGACAACGTCGATGACAGTTCGGACACAGCGCCACGGCATTGCTTGGCCGATCCGAACCGTCCTGTGCCAAATGCTTAACGTGGTGGACCTCAAGAAACGGCCTGCCATCCTTTTCAAACGGAGCAGGCTCGCCACAGCCTTCGCATCTACCGTTAGCCTGTTGGCGAACCCAAGCTCTCACCTCAGGATCGCGAACATACGACTTTCCGCTGGACTGAGTCTGTTCTGGTCTCTCAATCCCTTTCGGCACGTCTTTAATCGGTTGTTTTTCAAGTTTGGCAGAACGCTGTTCCAGCGTTGCCTCGTCCGCTGTCGGGACAAAATCCTCAGGTGTCAAAGTACTTGGAGCGTTGAGCGCTTCTCGAATGCTTCGCGCTACATTGGCGCCGACATTCTTGGCGGGTTTGTAGCCCGCAATGCGAGCTCGACCCAACTCCTCCAGCACGGTAGAGATGTTCTGCATCCGAAACTCAACCGACCCTTTGGTCCGACCGGCTAAGGCTCCCTCACGCAGGATGCGATTCTCTTCAGTCTTAACGACTTTCTGACCACTCTGCTCGCGGGACAACATGCTGAGATAGGCATCAACCGCAGCCTGAATCTCCACGTCACTCCAATCGCTGTTGCTCTTTTCCGTGTCCATAAAATCGCCGAGGGCTGAATACCCTCGGACGATACTGAGTGGCCATTACGACTGTCTACGAAAATTCCTACGTAAAAGACCGACGAATCGCTCAATTGATCCTACAAAGACGCCGCCACTAACTACCGAATGCTTCGAAGACTGAAAATCAAGCACATAAGCAGTATGTAGGACGTATCCGAAAACTCCGTAAGCCTTTTTTGCTTTTCCTGTGGCAGGACCTACAACAGCACGAAATAAAGGACTATCCATGCCATTACTCAAATAAAGGACTTTTTCATGAAACTGGAACGAAGTCAGTATTTTGGTCGTCATGGAATTTCTTTCGTTATCGTGCACTTTACGGTTGAGCCGAGTGATCGAGGCCGACTTAGAGAGCTTTATCTATACGAGACGAAAACTGCACATTTTGAAGTTAATAATTTAGTAGTCGACCTCTACGAACGAATGCTCGCAAAGGACCGGCTTTGCGCCATGATGGTCGGGATATCCAGCCCGTTGACTCGGGCACACGCGGATACGCTCAATGAACAGCGGATGAGCATTGCCAATATGACCGCTGGTGTCTTCGGTGCTGCTGTGGCTCGAGTTCTGCCTTACGGTTTTATTTCTGGTCCTGTGTTAGGTAAAGCAGGTCATATGTTTGCGCTTGAGCAGTTGCCGACTTATCACGCGGGTGATGTGATTGTCAGTGTCGATGCAAGAGCCCAAGGCGGCATAGGCCCCCAGCATTCGACTTCATCGATGATTATCAAGGCAAAAGGTTGAGGCAAGCGATGAGTGAATATTTGGGCTACGGGCTATTGTTGGGTATTGCTCTCATTCTGGGGTTTTTCGTTAGACCGTACCGGTACAGGAAATGGTTGGGTATCAGCGCATTTGTCTTGGGTGGGGTGGCTGCTTTTATAGTGGTGCCAAAGATCGATGGGTTTGATCTTGACGCTTTGCCGATCATGCTTCTTTCTTTCGGTGCAGGTCTTTTTTTTGATAGGCATCGATACAGTAATGATGATTAGAACTGCATTTCTAATGGATAAAAAAAGACCGCCTTTCGGCGGTCTTTTCACGAGTGCTCGGTTCAGCCGGAATCAATCCCAGCTCAACGCCCCACCAGTCTGATACTCAATAACCCGAGTCTCAAAGAAGTTCTTCTCTTTCTTCAAGTCCATAATCTCGCTCATCCAAGGGAACGGGTTAGTCGTCCCTGGGTACTCTTCCTTCAACCCAATCTGCGACAGACGACGGTTAGCGATGAACTTCAGGTAGTCCTCCATCATCGCTGCGTTCATGCCCAACACCCCACGAGGCATGGTATCCCGTGCGTATTCGATTTCCAGCTGAGTGCCCTGCAGAATCATCTGCGAAGCTTCTTCCTTCATTTCAGCGTCCCACAAGTGTGGGTTTTCGATTTTGATCTGGTTGATCACGTCGATGCCGAAGTTCAGGTGCATGGATTCGTCGCGCAGGATGTATTGGAACTGCTCGGCGACGCCGGTCATTTTGTTGCGGCGGCCCATGGAGAGGATCTGGGTGAAGCCGCAGTAGAAGAAGATGCCTTCCAGAACGCAGTAGTAGGCGATCAGGTTGCGCAGCAACTCTTTGTCGGTTTCGACGGTGCCGGTTTCGAACTTCGGATCGGAGATCGAACGGGTGTATTTGAGGCCCCAGGTGGCTTTTTTCGCGACCGATGGGATCTCGTGGTACATGTTGAAGATCTCGCCTTCATCCATGGCCAACGATTCGATGCAGTACTGGTAGGCGTGGGTGTGGATCGCCTCTTCGAAGGCCTGGCGCAGGATGTACTGGCGGCATTCCGGGTTGGTGATCAGGCGGTACACGGCCAGGACCAGGTTGTTGGCAACCAGGGAGTCGGCGGTGGAGAAGAAGCCGAGGTTGCGCATGACGATGCGGCGCTCGTCGTCGGTCAGGCCTTCCGGGTCTTTCCAGAGGGCGATGTCGGCGGTCATGTTGACTTCTTGCGGCATCCAGTGGTTTGCGCAACCGTCCAGGTACTTCTGCCAGGCCCAGTCGTACTTGAATGGTACGAGTTGGTTGAGGTCGGCGCGGCAGTTGATCATGCGCTTTTCGTCGACGGCCACACGGGCGGAGGCGCCTTCGAGTTCGGCGAGGCCTTCGGCGATGTCGAGGTTGTCCAGGGCAGCTTTTGCACGGGCGATTGCGGCGGAGTCGGACGCGGTTACAGCGCGGGCTTCTTGAGCCGCGACGCCACCAGCGGTGTCGAGGCGGTCCATGTTGGCTTCAGTTGCGTGGCCAGCGTTGGCGCCTTTTACAACGGTTTCGCCGCTGTCTTCTTTGTCGAATTCGTCCCAGCTCAGCATGACGTGTCGTCTCCTGCGTGAGGGCCAGTTGCCCGTGTGAAAACTGATTGGTTGGTTTTTCACACGGCCTTACTGGCCGCGTTGGATAGCGTTTTTTGCAGCGGTACACGCAGGCAAATAAACATAAATTTGTACGGGGTTCCGAGAGCCTCTGACGGGCGCAGAAATCGGTGAAGACTTCGGCGTGGGCTTCAGACTGGCTGTTATCCCTGTAAGGGAATATTGCAGGCCCGTTTAAGGCGGCATTATAGGGAAATTTTTGCGGTCGTGGTGGGGCGAATCCGCGCATGCAGCGGTCGAGAAGGCGGGTTTTTCGGTCGGAGCGAGGGTTTATAGGGCTTTGGCTGGATGTCGAGCGTGAAGATTTTTTTTCATAAATTTTGGCCAACTATTTTTTTGTTCAAAAAACAGCCAGAAAACTGCGTTTTTCACTACATGTTGTGTTTTGAGTCAATTTTCGATGCTCCCAGACACAACTAAGCCCGACCGAAGCCGGGCTGTGAGTTCGCATTCAGGATCAGCTGAGGCGGGCAGCACCCACGTGGTCGGAACCATCCGCTGCGACCTTGGCTGCACCGGTGTGGTCGAAGCCGTCAGCAGCGACTTTGGCGGCGCCAGTGTGATCAAAACCGTCAGAAGCGAGTTTGCCTGCACCGACGTGATCGGCACCATCGGCAGCGAAAGTCGCCGAGCCGGTATGGTCGTAACCATCAGAAGCGACAGCCGCTTCGGTAGTGAAAGATGCCGAGCCGGTACGGTCGTAGCCGTCAGCGGCGAAGGTGTTAGCGGCCAGGACAGAGAGGGTCAGGGCGAGGATCAATTTGGTTTTCATGGTAGTGGCTCCAGGTTCGTTGGCGTTTTGTTCCTTGGGTGTGGAATTCATACTACGCCAGCTAATTTGATTAAAAAGCGCAAATAAACGCTTAAACCAATCGTATAAGTCGATATATAAGGTTCGGCGCTTCATCTGCCTTAATAGCGGGCGGGTGGGTCGAACCTTGGGACGGTGAGAGCGGGTGATTAGCCGTTGGAGCAGCCGTTACCCATGACGCTGTAGCGAAGAATGTGGCGTTGGCCTTTGGAGTCGTCGTATTCCATTTTCGCCGGAACAACTTCGCAGACGTTCGGGATTTCGCTCATGGAGATAACTTTGGCGATGTCCAGGTGAGTGGAGTAAGTGTATTCCTCAACGGCGGGTTGCTGCTGTGCGACATCAGTCGGGGCCTCGTCTGCCATGGCGGTTGCGCACAGGCTGCTGAGGGCCAGAACTAATAAAGCTTTCATTTCAGATTTACCTTTTAGAGGTCGAATGGGGTCACGCAACCTTTTTGGGGTTGCGTGTAGAACTTAAGTACTGGTTTTGGATTAACTGCCTTCGTGGGGGCTGCAACTTGGTTAATCACGTTGCCTGGTTGGCGAGGCTGATTTTAGGCGTGGGGTTTACATTCATATAGGCGTGCTTTTGATAAACACTATTGGCGGATCCTGTAACAATCCTTGAAAAGCGACCTTTGGTTTGCTGATGAAGCCAATGATCGTTCCCATGCTCCAGCGTGGGAATGCCTCAAGGGACGCTCCGCGTCCAGTGACGCGGAGCGTCACGGGCTGCATTCCCACGCAGAGCGTGGGAACGATCAAGTCCCTGAAATCAATGCTTTTGAGCGGGTTGGCGAGGTATAGCCACATTTTGTAGGGGCTTGTTACTACCATCGTCGAATGGTTCTATAGGCCCGGCCCGGCTACAACTGGGGTCATACAAAAACAACTATTCCACCGAGGTAACAAAGATGAGTGCGGCTTCTCTGTATCCCGTTCGTCCCGAGGTTCTGGCCAACACGCTGACTGACGAGGCGACCTACAAGGCCATGTACCAGCAGTCCGTCGTTAACCCGGACGGCTTCTGGCGCGAGCAAGCCAAGCGCCTCGACTGGATCAAGCCTTTCACCACGGTGAAACAGACTTCCTTCGACGATCACCATGTCGACATCAAATGGTTCGCCGACGGCACCCTGAACGTTTCCTACAACTGCCTCGACCGTCATCTGGCCGAACGCGGCGATCAAGTGGCGATTATTTGGGAAGGGGATGACCCTGCCGAAAGCCGCAACATCACCTATCGCGAGCTGCACGAACAAGTCTGCAAGTTCGCCAACGCCTTGCGCGGCCAGGATGTGCACCGCGGCGACGTGGTGACTATCTATATGCCGATGATCCCCGAAGCCGTGGTCGCCATGCTGGCGTGTGCCCGGATCGGCGCGATTCACTCGGTGGTGTTCGGTGGTTTCTCGCCGGAAGCCCTGGCGGGTCGGATCATCGACTGCAAATCCAAAGTGGTGATCACCGCCGACGAAGGCATTCGTGCCGGTAAGAAGATTTCGCTCAAGACCAACGTCGACGATGCGCTGACCAACCCGGAAACCAGCAGCATCCAGAAAGTCATCGTGTGCAAGCGCACCGGTGGCGACATCAAGTGGAACCAGCATCGCGACATCTGGTACGAAGACCTGATGAAGGTGGCGGGCAGTGTCTGCGCGCCGAAAGAGATGGGCGCTGAAGAAGCGCTGTTCATCCTTTATACCTCCGGCTCGACCGGCAAGCCGAAGGGCGTGCAGCACACCACCGCCGGCTACCTGTTGTACGCGGCGATGACTCACGAACGCGTGTTCGACTACCGTCCGGGCGAAGTCTACTGGTGCACCGCCGACGTCGGTTGGGTCACCGGCCACAGTTACATCGTCTACGGCCCGCTGGCCAATGGCGCGACCACGCTGCTGTTCGAAGGTGTGCCGAACTACCCGGACATCACCCGGGTGGCGAAAATCGTCGACAAGCATAAGGTCAACATCCTCTACACGGCACCAACGGCGATCCGCGCGATGATGGCGTCGGACAAGGCCGCCGTTGAAGGTGCCGATGGCAGCAGCTTGCGTCTGTTGGGTTCGGTCGGTGAGCCGATCAACCCGGAAGCGTGGGATTGGTACTACAAGAACGTCGGCCAGTCCCGTTGCCCGATCGTCGATACCTGGTGGCAGACCGAAACCGGCGGCAACATGATGAGTCCGTTGCCGGGTGCGCATGCGCTCAAGCCGGGTTCGGCGGCACGTCCATTCTTCGGTGTAGTGCCGGCGTTGGTGGACAACCTGGGCAACATCCTCGAAGGCGTGGCCGAGGGCAACCTGGTGATTCTGGATTCGTGGCCAGGCCAGGCGCGCACGCTGTATGGCGACCATGACCGCTTCGTCGACACCTACTTCAAGACGTTCAGCGGCATGTACTTCACCGGTGACGGTGCGCGTCGTGATGAAGACGGTTACTACTGGATTACCGGTCGCGTGGATGACGTGCTCAACGTGTCCGGCCACCGCATGGGCACCGCCGAGATCGAAAGTGCGATGGTCGCCCACCCGAAAGTCGCCGAGGCGGCCGTGGTCGGTGTGCCGCACGACATCAAGGGGCAGGGCATCTATGTCTATGTCACGTTGATCGGTGGCGAAGAGCCAAGCGAGCAGCTGCGTCTGGAGCTGAAGAACTGGGTGCGCAAGGAGATCGGTCCGATTGCCTCGCCGGATGTCATCCAGTGGGCGCCGGGGCTGCCGAAAACCCGTTCGGGCAAGATCATGCGCCGCATTCTGCGCAAGATTGCCACGGCCGAATATGATGGGTTGGGGGATATTTCCACCCTGGCCGATCCGGGTGTGGTGCAGCACTTGATTGATACGCACAAGACCATGAACGTCGCTTAACCCGCCGTTCCTGAGTCACCAAAGCCCCGCCCGGCATTGCGCCTGGCGGGGCTTTTTCGTATCGATCGTTCCCACGCTCCGCGTGGGAATGCTGCCATGGACGCTCCGCGTCCGCCGTTGAGCTGTGACGCAGAGCGTCACGGGATGCATTCCCACGCGGAGCGTGGGAACGATCGACGGAGGAGCCAATAATTATCGATTTCGCTTGTAGGGTGTTTCCCACTGTTACCCGTCACCGTTCAAGTAACTGAATGTGTAACCGTGCGTCCAATAACGAGGCATTGGGAAACGCAAAGCCCCGTTTCAAGGCCTCTGAACCTGCCATAAAAAATAAGACACAACGCTGCGCTTGCCGGATTAGAAGGGTTTGCCAATAATAGGCCCGCAATTTGCAGCATAGATCGGTTCACTGTCTTTTGCTCTTGCATGAATTTGCAAGGCTGTCAACGCGCCCAAGCGGCTTTCTCGGTGCTTCTGTAATTAGTTGTCGCATTGAAGAAATATCGGCTTCGGGCCTGTCGTTAGAATGCCGATCACTCGCTCGTTGTTGCTCGCGTTGAAAAAAGCGCGCAATTGCTCCGACGCAGCACCGCTTTGCGGTTCCACTCATTCGCATATTGGGCTATCGCTCACTCTGCCGTTTTAGCCCTTTACCGATGGAGTCCCAAGATGAAGAAACTCGTGCTGCTTGGCGCCCTGGCACTGTCCGTGCTGTCCCTGCCGACTTTCGCCGATGACAAGCCCGTAAAAATCGGTATCGAAGCAGCTTACCCTCCGTTCGCCTCCAAGGCGCCGGACGGCAGCATCGTTGGTTTCGACTACGACATCGGCAATGCGCTGTGCGAAGAGATGAAGGTCAAGTGCGTATGGGTCGAGCAAGAGTTCGACGGCCTGATCCCGGCACTCAAAGTGCGCAAGATCGACGCGATCCTGTCGTCCATGTCGATCACTGAAGACCGCAAGAAGTCCGTGGACTTCACCAACAAGTACTACAACACTCCGGCTCGCCTGGTCATGAAGGCCGGCACTCCAGTCAGCGACAGCCTGGCTGAGCTCAAGGGCAAGAACATCGGCGTGCAACGTGGTTCGATCCACGAGCGTTTCGCCCGCGAAGTCCTGGCTCCGCTGGGTGCCGAGATCAAGCCTTACGGCTCGCAGAACGAAATTTACCTCGACGTGGCTGCTGGCCGCCTCGACGGCACCGTGGCAGACGCTACGCTGCTGGATGACGGTTTCCTGAAAACCGACGCGGGCAAAGGTTTCGCCTTCGTTGGCCCTGCGTTCACCGACGTCAAATACTTCGGCGACGGTGTAGGTATCGCCGTTCGCAAGGGTGACGCGCTGAAAGACAAGATCAACACCGCGATCACCGCCATTCGTGAGAACGGCAAGTACAAGCAAATCCAGGACAAGTACTTCGCCTTCGATATCTACGGCAAGTAAAACGCCCCGGCGACAAGTCCGAAATGGCGCAAGCAACAGGATCTCTGAGGTTTGCGCCATTTTTTCATCCCCCTTTTCGAGGACCTGAATCATGTTGAAAGGCTACGGGGCTGTCATCCTCGATGGTGCATGGCTGACGCTTCAGCTCGCCTTGTCGTCCATGGTCCTGGCCATTGTTCTGGGTCTGATCGGCGTTGCGCTGCGTCTGTCCCCGATTCGCTGGCTGGCCTGGCTGGGCGACCTGTATTCCACGGTGATCCGCGGGATTCCCGACCTGGTGTTGATCCTGCTGATTTTCTACGGCGGTCAGGACCTGCTCAACCGCGTCGCGCCGATGCTCGGCTTTGACGACTACATCGACCTGAACCCGTTGGCCGCCGGTATCGGCACCCTGGGCTTCATCTTCGGTGCGTACCTGTCGGAAACCTTCCGCGGTGCCTTCATGGCAATCCCGAAAGGTCAGGCAGAAGCGGGCATGGCGTACGGCATGAGCAGTTTTCAGGTGTTCTTCCGGGTGTTGGTGCCACAGATGATTCGCTTGGCGATTCCGGGTTTCACCAACAACTGGCTGGTACTGACCAAGGCCACCGCGCTGATTTCGGTGGTGGGGCTGCAAGACATGATGTTCAAGGCCAAGCAGGCGGCAGATGCCACCCGCGAGCCTTTCACCTTCTTCCTCGCAGTAGCGGCAATGTACCTGGTGATCACCAGCGTCTCGTTGCTCGCATTGCGTCACCTTGAGAAGCGCTACTCGGTAGGCGTAAGGGCGGCTGATCTATGATCTTCGACTACAACGTCATTTGGGAGGCCCTGCCGCTGTACTTCGGCGGCCTGCTGACCACCCTCAAATTGCTCGCGCTGTCGCTGTTTTTCGGTTTGCTGTGCGCGTTGCCGCTGGGCTTGATACGCGTGTCGAAAAACGCGGCCGTCAACATGAGCGCCTGGCTCTACACCTACGTGATCCGCGGCACGCCGATGCTGGTGCAGCTGTTTTTGATCTACTACGGTCTGGCGCAGTTCGAAGCGGTTCGTGAAAGCTTCCTTTGGCCATGGCTGTCCAGCGCGACGTTCTGTGCGTGCCTGGCCTTCGCGATCAACACCAGTGCCTACACCGCTGAAATCATCGCCGGCAGCCTGCGCGCTACGCCGAACGGTGAGATCGAAGCGGCCAAGGCGATGGGCATGTCGCGCTACAAAATGTACAAGCGCATCCTGCTGCCGTCGGCCCTGCGCCGGGCGCTGCCGCAGTACAGCAACGAAGTGATCATGATGCTGCAGACCACCAGTCTGGCGTCCATCGTGACCCTGATCGACATCACCGGTGCCGCGCGCACGGTCAACGCTCAGTACTACTTGCCGTTCGAAGCCTACATCACCGCCGGCGTGTTCTACCTGTGCCTGACGTTCATTCTGGTGCGGATGTTCAAACTGGCCGAGCGCCGCTGGCTGGGCTATCTGGCCCCGCGGAAGCACTGATATGGAACGCATCGATCATTCATTGCCGTGGAGCCACTTGGGCAGCGAACGCCAGATTTCGGTGTTCCGCTTCGGCAGTGGCGAGCGCAAGGCCTACATCCAGGCCAGCCTGCACGCCGATGAACTGCCGGGCATGCGCACGGCCTGGGAGCTGAAAAAGCGCCTGACCGAACTCGAAGCCCAAGGCTTGCTCAACGGTGTGATCGAACTGGTGCCGGTGGCCAACCCATTGGGCCTCGGCCAACTGCTTCAGGGCAATCATCAAGGACGTTTCGAGGCGGGCAGCGGCAAGAACTTCAACCGGGATTTTGTCGAGCTGAGCGCGCCAGTGGCCGCCGAGCTGGACGGGCACCTGGGTGATGATCCGCACGCCAATATTCAGCGGATCCGTCAGGCCATGAGCGATGTGCTCGCCGCCTTGCCGCCCGCCGCCAGTCAGTTGCAAGGCATGCAGCGCATTCTGCTCAGCCATGCCTGCACCGCTGACGTGGTGCTGGACCTGCATTGCGATGCCGAAGCGGCGCTGCACATGTACGCCTTGCCGCAACATTGGCCGCAATGGCGTTCGTTGGCCGCGCACCTGGACGTGAAGGTGGGCCTGCTGGCGGAAGATTCTGGCGGCAGTTCGTTTGACGAAGCCTGCTCGCTGCCGTGGTTGCGTTTGTCGCGTCTGTTTCCGGATGCACAGATTCCCCTGGCTTGCCTGGCGACTACCATTGAACTGGGTGGTCAGGCCGATACCGGTCGCGCTGAAGCCAGCGCATACGCCGAAGGCATTCTGGCGTTCCTTGCCGAGCAAGGCTTGATCAGCGGTGAATGGCCAAAACCTGCGCAAGACGCTTGCGAAGGCATGCCGTTCGAAGGCACTGAATTGCTGTTCGCGCCGCATCCTGGCGTGATCAGTTACTTGCGTAAACCCGGTGAGTGGATTGACGCCGGCGATGAGATTTTCGAAGTGATCGATCCGTTATCGGATCGGGTCAGCACGGTGTGTGCTGGTACGTCCGGGGTGCTGTTTGCCATTGAACGGCTGCGTTATGCCCAACCCGGTTTCTGGCTGGCCAAGGTGGCGGGGCGCGAAGCGCTGCGTCACGGGCGCTTGCTCAACGACTGACTGACTGTTTTTGTGAGAACCGACCGCATGTACAAGCTTGAAGTCCAAGACCTGCATAAACGCTATGGCAGTCACGAAGTGCTCAAGGGCGTGTCCCTGAAAGCGGCGGCTGGCGATGTGATCAGCATCATCGGCTCCAGTGGCTCCGGCAAAAGTACTTTCCTGCGCTGCATCAACCTGCTCGAGCAACCGCATGCCGGCAAGATTCTGCTCAACAATGAAGAGCTGAAACTGGTCGCCAACAAGGAAGGCGCGCTGAAAGCCGCCGACCCGAAACAGCTGCAACGCATGCGTTCGCGCCTGTCGATGGTGTTCCAGCATTTCAATCTGTGGTCGCACATGACCGCGATGGAAAACATCATGGAAGCGCCGGTCCACGTGCTCGGCATGTCCAAGACCGAAGCCCGCGAGAAGGCCGAGCACTACCTGAACAAGGTCGGTGTGGCCCATCGCAAAGACGCTTACCCGGGCCACATGTCCGGCGGCGAGCAGCAGCGTGTGGCGATTGCCCGTGCGCTGGCAATGGAGCCTGAGGTGATGCTGTTCGACGAACCGACTTCGGCTCTCGACCCTGAGTTGGTCGGTGATGTGCTGAAAGTCATGCAGGCCCTGGCGCAGGAAGGCCGGACCATGGTGGTGGTGACGCACGAAATGGGCTTCGCCCGTGAAGTGTCGAACCAGCTGGTATTCCTGCACAAAGGTGTCGTCGAAGAAAGCGGCAACCCGCGTGAGGTGTTGGTCAATCCACAGTCCGAGCGCCTGCAACAATTTTTATCCGGCAGCTTGAAATAATCAGGACTGCCGTTGTGCACCGCGATAGTGCATGCTTCGCGATTTAGAGGCCGGCCTCGATCCCTGTGGGAGCTGGCCTGCCAGCGATAGCGGTGGGTCAGTTTGCATCTGGCACAGACACACCGCCATCGCTGGCAGGCCAGCTCCCACAATTTGATCTCCATCGGTTTCAAGATTTGTGTTCATTTACAGGCTAGCCTTGGCCCATGCCTTCATTCTGTTCTTTGTTTCGGATTGCCCGCCATGACTGCCCATCGAATTGGTTTCCTGATTTGGCCCAGCACTAAAGCACTGACGCTTGCGCTGGCTGAGGAGGCCTTGCGTGTTGCCCAGCGTGTGCATCCTGACGTTGTCTACGAACTGTCGTTTTTGCAGGCCGAACCGCCGACCGAAGGCGCCTGGCAATTGCCCGGTGAACCGTGGGCCGGCAAGCTCGAAAACTTCCAGAAACTGTTCCTGCTCGCCGACGAGCCGCCGACCTCGCTCGCGCCAGCGCTCAGCAGTGGACTCAAACAACTGGTGCGCGCCGGGTGTGTAATCGGCGGGTTGTCTGCCGGTGTTTACCCATTGGCACAACTGGGTTTGCTCGACGGTTATCGCGCCGCCGTGCATTGGCGTTGGCAAGACGATTTCACCGAACGTTTCCCGAAAGTCATTGCTACCAGCCATCTGTTCGACTGGGATCGCGACCGCCTGACTGCGTGCGGCGGCATGTCGGTACTCGACTTGCTGTTGGCTGTACTGGCCCGCGACCACGGCGCCGAACTGGCCGGTGCGGTATCCGAAGAATTGGTGGTCGAACGCATCCGCGAGGGTGGCGAGCGCCAGCGCATTCCGCTGCAGAACCGCCTCGGTTCCAGCCATCCGAAGCTCACGCAAGCCGTGCTGCTGATGGAAGCCAACATCGAAGAGCCGTTGACCACCGACGAAATCGCCCAGCATGTGTGCGTGTCCCGTCGGCAGCTCGAGCGAATCTTCAAGCAATACCTCAATCGTGTGCCGAGCCAGTACTACCTGGAACTGCGCCTGAACAAGGCCCGGCAGATGTTGATGCAAACCAGCAAATCGATCATCCAGATCGGCCTGTCGTGTGGCTTCTCCTCGGGGCCGCACTTCTCCAGCGCCTACCGCAATTTCTTCGGTGCCACACCGCGGGAAGATCGCAACCAGCGGCGCAGCAGCAGCCCGTTCGAATTGTCGTCGGTGCCCTCGGAGCGTGGGTGACCGGGCAACACATCACCTGCCGAGGCTGGTTTACTCCTCTGTTTCCGAGCCTTCAGACGTCGAGACCTCCATCTCTCCTCGATTGATCACTTCTTCCACACCAAAGTCTATGCCCGTCCGTTCGAAGTAACCGATCAGCCGTACCAGGCTCTCTTCGGAGAATCGATTACCTCGAAAACTGATGTTTTCAGCGACTTCCGTCGGCAGTTCCATTACGTCGCTGGGCACTTCGGTAATGGCGTTGCCACTGACGTCGGCCCAGTCCAGTTCTGCCATTTGCAGCAGGCCGGGCGGTATTTCGGTGATGCCGGTGTCATTCAGCAGTACGGTAGCGAGCTCCGTCATCTGGCTCAGGTCTGGCGTTTGCCCCAGGGGGTTGTGGGCCAGATCGAGATAATCGAGCTGTTCCATACCCGCCAGCGCACTGGCTGATTCCGCTGACAGTCTGACGCGGCACTCCGGAAGTGACAGCGACCGCAGTTGACCCATCTTGAACACCGCATCGGGAATGTTGCCCAGATTACAGTCGCGCAGTCGCAGGCTTTTGAGGTGGGTGAACGACTCCAGAAAATGCCCGATGCGGGTCACTCCGTCGACGCTGCGCAACTCCAGCGATGTCACATGACTGAAGTCGGCGTTCAGGGTCGGCAGCTCGCCGTTAATGTCGGACTCGAAAAAGAGTTCATAGGTGGGCTCCAACGCCTCATTGAAATCATCCACTTCGCTTTCATGCCGCCAGCACTGCTCCAGCGTCTGTTTGAACTGGTCGCGGTTCATGTGTTCGACAAGCTGTTGTTGAGCGGTGAACGGTTCACCCGTCAACGGGTGTTGGGCCGGAAGGTCGGAAGTCCATGCCGCCAGGTCGTTGCTCAGTTGAGCCAACTCCGCTTCAAGGTGTGTCAGCTCGATCCGACCGTCAGCCAGAGTGCCGGCCAATTCATAGACAAACTCACTCGCCTGTTCGACCTCCAGGTTCGGGTACAGCGCCCTGACTCGGTTGATGTCCGCCTCTGGGGCATAGATGCCCAAATCGTATGAGCTGCTGAAGTAGTGATGCTTGATCAGTTGTCGGGCGTTATCCGAAAGCGGATTGTGCGTCAGGTGTATTGCGCGTTTGGTGTACACCGGGCTTTCGAACAATTGCGTAGGCAGCTCACTGATCTTGTTGTGTAGCAGCTTGGCGGTATCAAGTCTGGAGTGGCGAACTACGCTGTCGGGAATGTCGGTCAGGCCGGTACGGCTCAGGTCCAGGTAAACAAGCTCAGGCATGGATTCGACACTGGGCACCATAGTGAACGGGTTCTGGTACAGGTCCAGCTTGACCAGTTTGTTCAATGAAGACAGTTTCGCCCAGTTGTCTGCATCGAACCTGATTGCGCAGTCGCTTAACACCAATGCATCCAGGTTAGCCATCCGAGGAATGGCCTCTGGGAGGGTGGTCAGGGAAAAGCGTTTTAAATCGAGTCGGCGCAAATTGGTGAAACGCTGAAGAAACTCGGGGACACCCTGCACAGCACGACTGCCTTCAAGGGTTAGCGACGACACGTGGGAGAAATCGGCCGTCAGCGTGGGTAGATCACCAAGAATCGGCTCGGCAAATCTGAGCGCATAACGCGGCGTGTCATTCGGGCCATCGAGGTCCCGTTCTGATTGTCGACGCCAGCTGCGCTGGATTTCCTGAGCCAGCAGTCTGCGATTGTGTCGAGCGGCCTGTCGTTCCAGTTCGCTCAGCGGAGCTCGGGTTTGCGGGTGGACAGTGGGCGAGTCAGTTATCCAGGTGTTCAATTCCTGATGCAGTCGCGAGAGCTCGCGGGCCAGACGTGAGATCTCTATGCGAGCGCCATCGGGATGCGTTTGCAACTGCTGAACGACAGACCGGAGTTCCTCCTCGGTAAGGCTGGGGTAAACCTCGCGAACACGCTCGTTGAGCGATGACGTCGGGGAGGGCATGCGCCGGTATCCATCGGAGCCGCCAGGCAAGCGCATGGTCGTCGGATCATAGAACGGTTTTCGATTGGGATTTTTCGCGAACAGCTTGCGAAGTGCCGGTTGGTTTGATGCGTGTTCGGCGATGCGCAGTTTGAGTGCCTGGGCATTTGTGATCGATGGGCTCAACGCATTGCGCTGCGCCTGTGACAACGCCTGAAAAAGACCCTGATAAAAATCACCGGGCACCGATTCGCTGTCTTGATAAACCTGATAGGTGCCGTCTTCGGCGCGCACCAGCGTTTTCAGGATCGGCGCATCGGCCAGGCCAATGCTGTCGCGCACAAGTCCGTAATAGGTGTAATCCCTCACTTCAATCCGCAGTTCGGCGGGAAAACCGGGCAGTGAATTCAGGCTTTGCAAGGCCAGTCGGTGGGTGTCGGTGTTGTCCAGAACGTCGGAATAAAGGCCTTCGCAGGCTCGGGTTGCGCGTACGGCCTCCATGGCTTTCAGAGCTGCCTCCTTCAGCCGCGGGGGCGTGCGACCGTTGTGCAGTAGGCGTAACTCGGTCCCGGTTGCATTGCTCACCAACTCTTGCGCGACATCGGTCGGCAAACCCTTCACATCGTCGAGCAATCGCTGAACGTGCCGATCATCGGTTTTTTCCAGTGCGCGGTAGCGGGTCTCGAACAGCGATTGGTGGTGCTTTCGGGCGAGTTCGGCCGTTTGTTTTCTGAAGGCTTGCGTTTGGGTTTGCGGTGCAGGCATTGGCGTGTCGACGGGCCACGAGTCGTAGCTGCTCAGCAGTTGGTGTTGCAGGGTTACATCGGCCTTGCGATAGCGCTCGGGTTGGTCACTGCCGATCTGTTCGATAAAGGTTTCGATGTCCCGGTTGATCCTGAAGCGCTTGATCGTGTCTGTCAGCAGCGAGGGCGGACGATAATGTTCGACATGCATTTCGCGCATGACGTCGTCGTGGTAACCGCTGACCCGCAGGATCTGTTCGCGCTCGGCATTGGTGAACGACTCGACGTTATGGCCGAGGCGGCGCATGACCTTTTCCCTGTCCCAATTCAGCGGTTGCTCCAGTTCTGTATGCCAGGCGCCGTAGTTGTTATGCCGCAGAGGTGGCTGATAAGCATCAGTTCGGTTCGGATGCTCAATCTGAAACGTGCCTGACACGCGGTCGGGCTTCACGGCATACAGTTTTCCCTCCAGTGGCAGCAGCGTCTTGCCTTCGTTTTGATAGAGGCCGAGATGATCGGGTTTTACGCCTTCCGGCAAAACGAGTGCTTGTTCGTAAGGCTTGAGATCCGGCTTCCAGTAACGGGTTTTTCCGTCGGGTGTTGTGACGGGTTTGAGTGGGTCGACAAGGGCAATGGCTTCACGAGAGAGCAGAGGGCTGAGGGTCCGGGTAGCGATGGCGCCGCCCACTGCAAATGTCCCCACCTGAACCACCGTTTCGACGAACGTCACCAGATGCCCGAGCGCTTCTTTTTTCAGCCCTTCAGCCAGGTCGACTATGCCTTCGAAGGTTTCGTCGAGTAACTGGTAGGCCATGTAGCCGAGCATCAATTCGCCGAGAAACGGGACGAAAGGCAAGGCAACGAACGTCGCGATTTCAAGGATCGTCGAGGCGACTTTGCTCAAGGTATTCCACAAGGCCCAGCGCGCGTCACTGTCTACAGAGGCGGTGGAGACGGCGATTGTGCTTGCATCGTTGAGGATCTTGTTGAGCTGTCGCTGATAGAGATGGTTCCACAGATCCGCTCTGAACGGGATCGCCGAAAATCGCAAATCAGACTTGTCGATGGGCGTTTCGCGCCAGCTCGGCAGTGGGTCGCCATATCGGTGTTGATGCCAGGTCACGCTCTGGAGGCGACGGTTAAGGTCCGCGAAAAAGTGTCCTCTTTCCTTGTGGTCGACGAAGCGACTGAAAAACGTTTGATAAGCGGGCGAGTGCAGTTTGCGGGTCAGTTCGGCCATGAACGCCAATGTGTCTGGATATTCCTTGAGAGGATGCTCTGGATCATCGGGAATGTAGGCGATGATCCGTGTTGCCGAGCGTGCGCGCTCCAGGCTCGCCGCGAAAATGACAATACCGGTCAGCGAGGAGGACATCATTGTCAGGTCGTGACCATACAGCGGCTGCCCACCCAGTCGAGCACCCGAACGCCCTTCCAGAATGCGCTGGATCGAGAGATAGGCATCCGCTGGGATGTCCTTTCGGATTTGCGCTATCTGCAGCGCAGTTTTGAGTGCTGTTTTGTGCGAGCCGATCACCTTTGATTTCATTACCGCGCCCGCTACAGGGTTGGACAGCCCCAGATTGTCCTTGAGGTAAGCGGTGTACCGGGCGCCGATATCCAGTTCCCGGCATAACCGGGTAAAGGCCGGGATAGTGAGCTTTTGCTTGATCGCCGGCAGCGTATCGAACTGCCCTGTGGGCGAAGGTTGGGTGATAAACGTCGAGGCCGGTTCGTAAGCCCCTGCCGCAGTTTCCGATTCCTGAAAGTTATGCAGGACGGCGTCGAGCATCGACACAGTCCAGGTGCGCGCCGCGCCAGTCTTGATTCCGAGAAGCGGCACGGTTTGAGGGATGTACAGGCGCAGGAAGGTGGTTTTGACGTCCAGATCCAAGTCAAACCGGGTTTTCAGGGCGTCGCTCAGCAGCGGTTCGGCAAAGGCTTGTGCGCTTTGCAGGTTCGACAGCATTGAGTCCAGACGATTTCGATGGGTCCAGTGTTCATGGCTGAGCTTTTTCAGCGACTGGTGCTGCAACGGTGTTGCGGTGCCAATCCAGTCCTGGCTCATAGACGTGGCGTTCTTGAGGGCGCTGTGTGTACTGGACGATGCTTCTAATACCCAGGCTGGCAGGTTGTTGAACAGGTGATGGTAGTGATCGTCCGGTTGCGTAGCGGATTCGCTGTTTCCCGTAGTGGAAAGACGATCGTTCTCGTATCGGCTCATGCGCTATTCCCTTAGCGTTTTGAATGAGCCGCCAGCAAAACAGACGATGATCGGTTCCGTGCGGTACATATTTACCGCACCGCTCGACAACCCTGCCTATAACCTGTGCCGGCAGTTTAAACTGCGCCTTTGCGACGCTATATGTCGCATTGCCGTAAACCCGGCTGAAACCGGGGTTTGCGCTATAAGAAGTTGTCGCTTGGCGGCAAGGCCGGGCTGAAAACTGTCCTTACAATCCCCCTCATCGCTCGCCAGTTTCAGGCGAGTGTTCCTCATCAGGAGACTCCGATGTCCGTTGAGCACGCTGCGGTACAACGCGCCGATTTCGACCAGGTAATGGTTCCCAACTACGCGCCTGCCGCATTCATCCCTGTGCGTGGTGCCGGTTCCCGCGTCTGGGACCAGTCTGGCCGCGAGCTGATCGACTTCGCCGGCGGGATTGCCGTTAACGTATTGGGCCATGCGCACCCGGTGCTGGTCGGTGCCTTGACCGAGCAGGCGAACAAGCTGTGGCACGTGTCCAACGTGTTCACCAATGAGCCGGCCTTGCGCCTGGCCCATAAGCTGATCAACGCCACATTTGCCGAGCGCGCGTTCTTCTGCAACTCCGGCGCCGAAGCCAACGAGGCCGCTTTCAAGCTGGCCCGTCGCGTCGGCTTCGATCGTTTCGGTAGCGAGAAGTACGAAATCATCGCTGCGCTCAACAGCTTCCACGGTCGTACCCTGTTCACCGTGAATGTCGGCGGTCAGTCGAAGTATTCCGACGGTTTCGGTCCGAAGATCACCGGTATCACCCATGTGCCGTACAACGATCTGGCTGCGCTTAAAGCTGCCATTTCCGACAAGACTTGTGCCGTGGTGCTCGAACCGATTCAGGGCGAGAGCGGCGTCATTCCAGCCGAACTCAAGTACCTGCAAGGTGCCCGTGATCTGTGCGACGCGCACAAAGCGCTGCTGGTATTCGATGAAGTGCAAACCGGTATGGGCCGCACGGGCAAGCTGTTCGCCTATCAGCAATACGGCGTGATTCCGGACATCCTGACCACCGCCAAGAGTCTGGGCGGCGGTTTCCCGATCGCGGCAATGCTGACCACCGAAGACCTGGCCAAACACCTGGTCGTCGGCACCCACGGCACCACCTACGGCGGCAACCCGCTGGCGTGCGCTGTCGCGGAAGCCGTGATCGACGTGGTTAACACTCCTGAAGTGCTGGCCGGCGTCAACGCCAAGCACGACAAGTTCAAGGCGCGCCTGGAACAGATCGGCGAGAAGTACGGCCTGTTCACCCAGGTCCGTGGCATGGGCCTATTGATCGGTTGCGTGCTGAACGATGCCTGGAAAGGCAAGGCCAAGGACATCTTCAACGCCGCTGAGAAAGAAGGCCTGATGATTCTGCAGGCCGGCCCGGACGTGGTTCGTTTCGCGCCAAGCCTGGTGGTTGAAGACGCTGATATCGATGACGGTCTGGACCGTTTCGAACGCGCCGCGGCGAAACTGACGCAAGCCTGATAGACCCTTCGACGCCTGACATTTTCAGGCGTCGATCCAGATTTTTGTTTCGGGCTGGATCAAATGTGTGGGAGCTAGCCTGCTAGCGATGAGGGCCTGATAGCCAACATCATTGTTGCCTGACAGGACGATATCGCTAGCAGGCTAGCTCCCACAGTTGACTCTGAGTTGTTTCAGGGATGGCCCGGGTTTTTTTCTTCTGTAAGTTCTGAGATTAAGGAGTGACACCATGCTGGTGATGCGCCCCGCGCAAATGGCTGATCTGGGCGAGGTACAGCGTCTGGCTGCGGACAGCCCGATTGGTGTCACTTCCTTGCCGGATGACGTTGAACGCCTGAGCGACAAGATCGCGGCAAGCGAAGCCTCGTTTGCCGCCGAAGTGAGTTTCAACGGTGAAGAGAGCTATTTCTTCGTCCTCGAAGACACCGCCACCGGCAAACTGGTGGGCTGCTCGGCCATCGTTGCTTCGGCCGGTTATTCCGAGCCGTTCTACAGCTTCCGTAATGAAACCTTTGTGCACGCTTCCCGCGAGCTGAAGATTCATAACAAGATCCACGTGCTCTCCCAGTGCCACGACCTGACCGGCAACAGCTTGTTGACCAGTTTCTACGTACTGCCGGAACTGGTGGGTTCGGCCTGGTCGGAACTCAACTCCCGGGGGCGCTTGCTGTTCGTTGCCAGCCATCCGGAGCGTTTTGCCGATTCCGTGGTGACCGAGATCGTCGGTTACAGCGATGAAAACGGCGATTCGCCGTTCTGGGATGCCATCGGTCGCAACTTCTTCGACCTCAACTACGCCGAAGCAGAGCGTCTGTGCGGTCTGAAGAGCCGGACGTTCCTGGCCGAATTGATGCCGCATTACCCGATCTACGTGCCGCTGCTGCCGGACTCTGCTCAAGAGGCGATGGGCCAGGTGCACCCACGGGCGCAGATCACCTTCGACATCCTGATGCGTGAAGGCTTCGAGACCGATCACTACATCGACATTTTCGACGGCGGGCCGACCTTGCACGCCCGTGTCTCGGGGATCCGTTCGATCGCCCAGAGCCGGGTAGTCCCGGTGAAAATCGGCGAACCGGTCAAAGGTGTCGGTCGTCAGTACCTGGTGGCCAACGCCCAGTTGCAGGATTATCGCGCCGTTTTGCTTGAGCTCGATTACGCGCCGGGCAAGCCCGTGACCCTGGATCTTGAAGCGGCCGAAGCCTTGGGCGTCGGTGAAGGTGCCAGCGTGCGCCTGGTGGCGGTTTAACGCCTGCTTTGAAGAATGCTTAGTAAAAGCAGCGAGTTTCACGGGTGGCGCAAGCGGCCCGTTTGAGGAGATAGCATGATCGTTCGTCCCGTACGCAGCAGCGATTTACCCGCTCTGATCGACCTGGCCCGCAGCACCGGCACCGGCTTGACCACCTTGCCGGCCAACGAAGAGCGTCTGGCCCATCGGGTCGGTTGGGCCGAGAAGACCTTTCGCGGCGAAGCCGGGCGGGGCGATGCGGACTACCTGTTCGTGCTCGAAGATGATGACGGGCGAGTGGTGGGTATTTCCGCCATCGCTGGCGCCGTCGGCCTGCGTGAGCCTTGGTACAACTTCCGGGTCGGCCTGACCGTCAGCGCTTCGCAAGAGCTGAACATCTACCGCGAAATCCCGACGCTGTTCCTGGCCAACGACCTGACCGGTAACTCCGAGCTGTGCTCGCTGTTCCTGCACGCCGACTACCGCACAGGCCTCAATGGCCGCATGCTGGCCAAGGCGCGGATGTTGTTCATCGCCGAGTTCCCGCAGCTGTTCGGTAACAAGATCATCGCCGAGATGCGCGGCATGTCCGACGAAGCGGGGCGTTCGCCGTTCTGGGAAAGCCTGGGTCGGCACTTCTTCAAGATGGAATTCAGCCAGGCTGACTACCTGACCGGCGTGGGCAACAAGGCGTTCATCGCCGAACTGATGCCGAAATTCCCCCTGTACACCTGCTTCCTCTCGGAAGATGCGCGCAACGTGATCGGGCAGGTCCATCCAGACACCGAGCCGGCGTTGGCCATGCTCAAAAGCGAAGGTTTCAGCTATCAAGGCTACGTCGACATCTTCGACGCCGGTCCTGCGGTGGAGTGCGAAACCGGCAAGATCCGCGCAGTTCGCGACAGCCAGGCACTGGTGCTGGCCATCGGCACGCCGGGTGATGACGCCACGCCGTTCCTGATTCACAACCGCAAGCGCGAAGACTGCCGGATCACTGCTGCTCCTGCACGTTTCGCCGCCGGTACGCTGGTGGTCGATCCCCTGACCGCCAAACGTCTTCAACTCAACGCCGGTGATCAAGTGCGCGCCGTTCCGTTGTCCGCTGCCAGGGAGTCGAAATAATGAATTCGCTATACATCGCAGGTGAATGGCTGGCCGGCCAGGGTGAAGCCTTTCAGTCGCTGAACCCGGTAACCCAACAGGTGCTGTGGGCCGGCGAAGGCGCCACCACTGCTCAGGTTGAATCGGCCGTGCAAGCCGCGCGCCAGGCATTCCCGAGCTGGGCCCGACGTACCCTGGACGAACGCATCAGCGTGCTGGAGGCCTTTGCCGCCGCGCTGAAGAACAATGCTGACGAACTGGCTCGCACCATCGGTGAGGAAACCGGCAAACCGTTGTGGGAAGCGGCGACCGAAGTCACCAGCATGGTCAACAAGATTGCGATCTCGGTGCAGAGCTACCGCGAACGTACCGGCGAGAAGAGCGGCCCGCTGGGCGACGCCACCGCCGTGTTGCGCCACAAACCACACGGCGTGGTCGCGGTGTTCGGGCCTTACAACTTCCCTGGTCACCTGCCGAACGGTCACATCGTGCCGGCGCTGCTGGCCGGTAACAGCGTGCTGTTCAAACCCAGCGAGCTGACGCCGAAAGTCGCTGAGCTGACGGTCAAGTGCTGGATCGAAGCCGGTCTGCCGGCAGGCGTGCTGAACCTGCTGCAAGGCGCCCGTGAAACCGGTATCGCCCTGGCGGCGAACCCGGGCATCGACGGCTTGTTCTTCACTGGTTCCAGCCGCACGGGCAATCATCTGCACCAGCAGTTTGCCGGTCGCCCGGACAAGATCCTCGCGCTGGAAATGGGCGGTAACAACCCGCTGATCGTTGATCAGGTCGCAGACCTCGATGCCGCCGTTTACACCATCATTCAGTCGGCATTCATCTCCGCCGGTCAGCGTTGCACCTGTGCCCGTCGTTTGCTGGTGCCGCAAGGCGCTTGGGGCGATACGTTGCTGGCGCGTCTGGTGGCGGTCAGCTCGACGATTGAAGTCGGTGCGTTCGATCAGCAACCGGCGCCGTTCATGGGCTCGGTGATTTCCCTCGGCGCTGCGAAAGCGTTGATGGATGCGCAAGAACATCTTCTGGCCAACGGCGCCGTAGCGCTGTTGGAAATGACTCAGCCCCAGGCCCAGGCAGCCTTGCTGACCCCGGGCATTCTGGACGTAACGGCGGTTGCCGATCGCCCGGACGAAGAGCTGTTCGGTCCGCTGCTGCAAGTGATCCGCTACGCTGATTTTGAAGCGGCGATCGTTGAAGCCAACGACACCGACTATGGCCTGGCGGCCGGTCTGCTATCGGACTCCGAAGCGCGTTATCAGCAGTTCTGGCTGGAAAGCCGTGCGGGCATCGTCAACTGGAACAAACAGCTGACCGGTGCTGCGAGCAGCGCGCCATTCGGCGGTGTCGGCGCCTCGGGCAACCACCGCGCCAGCGCCTACTACGCGGCAGATTACTGCGCGTACCCGGTCGCCTCGCTGGAAACCCCGAGCCTGGTAATGCCTGCGACCCTTACGCCTGGCGTGAAAATGGCGTGATGCGCCATCGCCAGCAAGCTGGCTCCCACAGTGATTGGGTCACACACAAAATGTGTGAACCCCACCGAACCTGTGGGAGCCAGCCTGCTGGCGATGGCCGCGCCGCGGTCTTACTGAATAGTTACTGAAGCCATAACAACAGATTCTCGTGGAGCCTCGCTGATGAAATCCTATGAAGTCAATTTTGACGGTCTAGTGGGGCCGACCCATAACTACGGCGGTTTGTCCTACGGCAACGTCGCGTCCCAGAGCAACAGCCAGCAGTCTTCGAACCCGAAGGAAGCCGCGCTGCAAGGCCTGGCGAAGATGAAATCGCTGATGGAGATGGGCTTTCAACAGGGCGTGCTGGCACCACAGGAGCGCCCGGATGTAGCAACCCTGCGTCGTCTGGGTTTCAGCGGCACCGACGCTCAGGTGATCGAACAGGCGGCTAAAGATGCGATGCCGTTGCTGGTGGCCAGTTGCTCGGCGTCGAGCATGTGGGTGGCCAACGCCGCCACTGTCAGCCCGAGCGCCGACACCGCGGATGGCCGTGTGCATTTCACCGCGGCCAACCTGAACTGCAAATATCACCGCAGCATCGAACACCCGACCACCAGTCGCGTGCTGGCGGCGATGTTCGCTGACCAGAAACACTTCGCGCACCACGCTGCATTGCCAGCCGTGGCGCAGTTCGGGGACGAAGGGGCAGCCAACCACACCCGTTTCTGCCGTGAATACGGCGAGGCGGGCGTCGAGTTCTTCGTGTTCGGTCGTAGCGCGTTCGACACTCGTTACCCGGCACCGCAAAAATACCCGGCCCGCCAGACCCTCGAAGCCTCCCAGGCGGTTGCCCGCTTGCACGGCTTGAGCGATGACGGCGTGGTCTACGCTCAGCAGAACCCTTCGGTGATCGATCAGGGCGTGTTCCACAACGATGTGATCGCGGTGGGTAATGGCGAGGTGCTGTTCTATCACGAGGACGCGTTCCTCGACACCGAGCAGATGCTGGCCGAACTGCAGAGCAAACTCGCCAAAGTCGGTGGGAAATTTCAATCGGTCTGCGTACCGCGTTCCGCGGTAACCGTGGAAGACGCCGTTCGTTCCTACCTGTTCAATAGCCAACTGCTGTCGCGTCCTGATGGCTCGATGCTGTTGATCGTGCCGGAAGAGTGCCGTGGCAACGAGCGTGTCTGGCAGTACCTGCAAGGTTTGACCAGCTCCGGTGGCCTGATCCGCGAAGTGAAAGTGTTCGATTTGAAGCAAAGCATGCAGAACGGCGGCGGCCCGGCTTGCCTGCGACTGCGCGTCGCGCTCAACGAAACCGAACTGGCGGCCGTCAACCCAGGGGTTATCATGACGGCACCGTTGTACGGCACGCTGACCGAGTGGGTCGACAAGCACTACCGCGACCGCATGACCGAAAACGATCTCGCGGACCCGCAATTGCTGCTTGAGTGCCGGACGGCACTGGATGAACTGACGCAAATCCTTAAACTGGGCGCGGTTTATCCATTCCAGATCAATTGAACGTTGAGAGCGTAAAAAAACATGAGCGATACCCTGCAGCTGATCCTTGAAGACACCGACGGCACGCAACTGGAAACCTCCTGCACCCGCGTCGCGGTCATGTGGCAAGGCAAAGAGCTGTGGATTCAGCAAGACGGCCGCGGCCAACTGCTGATCGGCGTGGATGTGGAAGAAGGTGACGCCGAATACGCAAACCTGCTGCTGCGCCCATTGGCGACTAATCTGGTAAGTCTGCAACTGGAAATGGAGCCGGCTGAAGTCGGTGACGAAGACCACGTGCACGGCCCGGATTGCCAGCACGACCACTAAGGAAACCGCTCTATGCTCGCCCTCGGCAAATTACTTGAACTGACCCTCGCCGGCCGCGAACCGGCGGAGAAGACTCAACTGACTGTCGAAGGCGTGCGTATGCGCTGGTTGAGCGAAGGTGCGCTGGAAGTCCGGCCACCTGAAGCCCGCGACAACGGCCTGGACCTGCTGTTGTCGGCCGGCATCCATGGCAATGAAACAGCCCCGATCGAGTTGCTCGATCGCCTGTTGCACGATATTGCCCGCGGCGATCTTAAGCCCCGCGCACGTATTCTGTTCCTGTTCGGCAACCCGGAAGCGATTCGCAAAGGCGAGCGTTTCGTCGAGCAGGACGTCAATCGGCTGTTCAACGGCCGTCACGAACAAAGCAGCGGCTCCGAAGCCCTGCGCGCGTGTGAACTGGAGCGGCTGGCGGCGAGTTTCTTCAGTCTGCCGGATCGCAACCGTTTGCACTACGACCTGCACACGGCCATTCGTGGCTCGAAAATCGAACAGTTCGCGCTGTATCCCTGGAAAGAAGGTCGTCAGCATTCGCGCCTGGAACTGGCGCGTCTGCGCGCTGCCGGCATGGAAGCGGTGCTGCTGCAAAACAAGCCGTCCATCGTTTTCAGCTCCTACACTTACGACAAACTCGGTGCCGAGGCTTTTACCCTTGAACTGGGCAAGGCGCGGCCATTCGGGCAGAACGACGGGGTCAACGTCGACCTGCTGGAAACCCGCCTCAAACAGATTATCGAAGGCAACGAGCCGGCCCAGACCGAAGAGGCGCTGGACGGTTTGCAGCTGTTTAGCGTGGCGCGAGAAATCATCAAGCACAGCGATAGCTTCCGCTTGAACCTGCCAGCGGACATCGAGAACTTTTCAGAGTTGGAAGTGGGTTACCTGCTGGCCGAAGACATCGCCCAGACCCGGTGGGTCATTGAGGAGGAGGGGGCCCGCATCATCTTCCCTAACCCTAGGGTCAAGAACGGCCTGCGCGCCGGCATCCTGGTTGTGCCAACCACCGACGAAAACCTCGCCTGACCGCGATATCAGGCTCGACATAAAACC
>NZ_JBOBDO010000025.1:0-88788 GCF_050586665.1 Pseudomonas sp. ES4
GTGGGTAGTTGGCGAGAATTCGCCCGACCGTTTCCTGGATGGCAGTGCTGCGATCCGACGGGTTCGGTGTGCGGCTAAGTATCTGCTCGTCACTGCCGCGCCATACCAGTTTGCCGTCCTTGCCGTCGAGCAGGTCGATCTGGATGATCGCCACGTTGTAACTGACGTTACGGGTTTCGGTGTACATCGGCCCGCCCCAGTAGCCGTTCCATGGATTACCCCAAGCGCCGCCGTAGTTGGTGGTCACTTGTTGCTGGCGCTGTTCGACGATCAGATAGGTCTGCACGTTCAAATCGCCCTTTTGGCCACCGGCAGCCGGACGCAGGCCACGTTGATCCAACTGATCGGCTACCGACTGGCGAATGCGTTGTTCAGTCAGGTCGCTCTTGATCCGTGGGTCGTCAGGGCGATATTGCAGGGCGGGTTCTTTCCAGTTCCAGCTGCGATAGGCGGCAAAGTCGCGGCTGGCATCGAAGTCATGATTGACCTGGCTGCCGGCGCAGGCACTGAGCAGCACGACCATAGCCAGTAAAGCGAGACGGCGGAACATGATGATTCTCCGGTTGAAGACATGAACCTGCGGAATGTTTCCTTACGGAAGCTAATTGGGAGGATACGCCGACATCGCCTTTTCTACAGCCTTGCGTATCGCATCGGCACGCTCGCTCTCGCTGCCGCGATTGCTGGTTTCGGCGCTGGCACTCCATACCGGCTGACCGCTCTGAGCGTCAAACAGATCAACCCGCACCACCACGACCTGTTCCTGATAAGTCCGCACGATCGGCACGGTGTTGTATAGGCCGTAACCGCTGCCGTAGCGGTTGTAACCGCCATAGCCGCCACCGTAATAACCATAGTCGTCGCGAACCTGACGCAGGCGGGTTTCCAGGTGCAGCTCGGCGCTGACAAACAGGTCGGCCGGGCGGTTATCCTGCAGCGGGCGCAAGCCACGTTGATCGAGCGCATTGCTGACGGCTTCGGCGACCTGCGCCGAATCCGCCCAGGCGGTGCCCGGCGGCAACTGCCCGTTGAGCCAGGCCCAGCTGCGGTAACGCCCGTAGTCACGCGGCGGTGCCGGGTAGGCGCTGCGGTCGAAGGTGTTGGCCGCCTGAGGCGGCGCGGGTGGTAAGGGGTTGGATGACGCCACATAAGGGTTGCTGCCCTGACAGGCCGCCAAGCCGAGACAGACCACCAATAACCCCGAACGACTGTTCATTTCGCGCTCCGATCAGACCGGCCGACAGATCCAGTGCAAGTAGCGCCCAAGCCCGGCAAAGCTTGGGTGACGACGGTGGGCCAGTTCCATTTCCAGCAAGTCCGCCAGTTCGACCCGAGCCTGGAATTCCACCGGCATGTAATCGTGAAAAACCCGCACCCCGCTCTGGCTTTCGACCTGCCACAGGCCTTCAAGTTGCGCCGCCAGTTCGCGCGGATCAAGCGGCTGCTGCGGGGTCAGGCTTTGTTTTTCGCCGGCCATGTCGTTCTTGCGCATCTTGCGGAAGTGGCCTTTGAGCAGGTTGCGATAGATCAACGCATCGCGGTTGTAGAAGGCCAGGGATAACCAGCCATCTGGTTTGGTCAATTGATGCAGCACCGGCAGGATCGCATGGGGTTCGGCCAGCCATTCCAGCACGGCGTGGCACAGCACCAGGTCGTAGGGTTCGGTGAGTTGGCCGAGCAGATCCTGCCACGGCGCCTGGATGAACGTCGCTGTTTGCCCGGCATCGGCAAAGCGTTGGCGGGCGCCTTCGAGCATCGGCTCGGCGGGTTCGGCCAGCGTGACTTCATGACCGCGCTGGGCCAGCCACAATGACATGTGGCCCAGGCCGGCACCGATATCCAGTACGCGCAAAGGACGGTCCGGCAAGACTTCGGCCAGGTCGGCCTGAAGCACCGCCAGACGGATCGCGCCTTTGGCACCGCCGTAGATTTTTTCGGCGAAACGGGTCGCCAGTTGATCGAAATGACGGTCGCTCATCAGCTGAACCTCCGTTCGCTGTCCGCGAGTTTGCTGCGCACCACTTCATTCATGTCCAATCCCAACTCGCTGCACAACAGCAGCAGATAGAGCACGATGTCACCGATTTCCTGCCCGGCATGGGCGAGCTTGTCCGCCGGTAACTGGCGCGACTGGTCTTCGGTCAGCCACTGGAAAATTTCCACCAGCTCGGACATTTCCACGCTCGCGGCCATGGCCAGGTTTTTCGGGCTGTGAAATTGCCGCCAGTCATTGCGGTCACGGATGGCGTGCAGGCGTTCGGTCAGTTCAACAAGGTTCATCGGGCTCTCCTGAAGGCGTATAGCTTCGGGGGGATAAGGAATGAAGGCAAGCGGCAAGCGTTGCAAAAACACTATGCTTGGAGGGAACTCGGCACCCGGCTCGACAGCCCAAGGCTCAAGTCCGGCAACCACGCCACCACTTTCATCAAGGACGCTCACGACATGCAGGTAGAAAGTTTTTTCGAATGGCTCGGCCAGGCTCTCGGTTCGGTTATCCGTTTCATCGTCGATGGCCTCAGTGGCTTGTTCAACCTGTTGAGCAACGCCGGCAGCAACTTTGTCGAAGGGCTGTCCAGTGCACTGGGCATGGATGCGTCGATCATCAGCATCATTGCGCTGATCGTGGGGTTGATGCTGTTGTGGTCGGCCATTCGGGCGTTCATGAATGCGTCGATCATCATGGGGATTATCTGGTTGCTGCTGGGGCTTTGGTTGCTGAGCTGGATAATCCATTGATCCCGATTGATCGTTCCCACGCTCTGCGTGGGAATGCAGCCCGGGACGCTCCGCGTCCCTGACGGCGTGACGCAGAGCGTCACAGGAGTCATTCCCACGCAGAGCATGGGAACGATCACCACAAACTGTCGCTACAATGCCGCTCCCCCAAGGAGCCTGCATGTCCAACCTGATCGCCGACTGGCGCGACCGCCCTACCCATCGTCGAGTCTGGGCGCTCGCCGCGCCGATGATTCTCTCGAATATTTCCGTACCGCTGGTGGCGCTGGTCGACAGCGCTGTCGTCGGTCACTTGCCCCACGCCCATCAGTTGGGCGCGGTCGCGGTCGGGGCCAGCCTGTATACCTTTCTCGCCTGGGCCATGGGTTTTCTGCGCATGGGCACCACCGGGTTCGCCGCACAGGCCGCCGGGCGGGAGGACGGCGCGGCTTTGCGGCAGATCTTGCTGCAGGGTCTGTTGCTGGCAATGGGTCTGGCCATAGTGCTGGGGACACTCGGCGTGCCGTTGAGCGGGGTCGCGCTGCATTTCATGCAGCCGTCGGCGGAGCTGGATCAGTTGACCCGCGAGTTTTTCCACACGCGCCTGTTCGGTCTGCCGGCGGCGCTGGCCAGTTATGCGCTGGTCGGCTGGTTCCTCGGCACGCAGAACGCCCGAGCGCCGCTGGCCATTTTGCTGAGCACCAACCTGGTGAATATCGCGCTGAACCTGTGGTTCGTTCTCGGGCTGGAGTGGGGCGTGGTCGGTGCGGCCCGTGCGTCGGTAATCGCCGAATGGACTGGCGCGCTGATCGGCCTGCTGATGACGCGCAACGCCTTGCGCGCCTATCCCGGCCACATCGTCTGGGCAGCACTGGCGCTGTGGCGGAGCTGGCGGCCGCTATTGGCGGTCAACCGCGACATTTTCATCCGCAGCCTGGCGCTGCAATCGGTGTTTTTCCTGATCACCGTGCAAGGCGCGCGACTGGGTGATGCCACCGTCGCCGCCAACGCTCTGCTGCTCAACGGTTTGCTGCTGACCGCCCATGCGCTGGACGGCCTGGCCCACGCGGTGGAAGCCCTTTGCGGGCATGCCATTGGTGCTCGCGATCGAGAAGCCCTGCGCCGTTCCTTGGTGGTGGCCTGCGGTTGGTCATTGCTGGCGAGCCTGGGTTTTGCCGTGCTGTTCCTGTTCGCCGGGCATTTGTTTATCGAGATGCAGACCGACATTCAGAGCGTGCGCGACACGGCATTCATTTACTTGCCCTACCTTGCCGCGCTGCCGCTGATTGCGGTCGGGAGTTACCTGCTCGACGGATTGTTTATCGGCGCCACCCGTGCCCGGGAAATGCGCAACGGCATGTTGCTGACGGTGATTCTGCTGCTGCCGTTTGCCTGGGCGCTGCAAGGTTTGGGCAACCATGGACTGTGGATAACCTTTCTGCTGTTCATGGTGCTGCGCAGCCTGACCCTCGGCGCGTTTGCCTGGTACCTGCACAAAAACGACGGCTGGTTCGCAGGCAAAGCTCACTGACTCGGCATGGCTGGTGTGCGGGAAATGCAGGTCCTGCAACGGCACGCCAGAGCACCGGTGCGTTCAGGATTGATCGTTCTGCCACCGGTTGCGCAGGCTATCGAGACGCTCCTGCTGGGTGAGTCCCGGCAACGCATGCCCAGGCAAAGCGCCGGGGTACTGCAATCGTAGCCATAACCAGTCATCAAGTACCGGGCGCTCGGTAAACCCCAGCGCCAACCCTTCCTGCAGGTGAACCCACAGCGTGCTGTAGTCAGTCCCGGTGGATCGACTCCAGTGCCAGGCATGTTGCTCCAGCAGGCAGGTTTGCAGTTTTTCCTGCTGACGCGGACTGAGGCTTTCTTCAACCGCCAAAGGGCTGACGGCAAGCCCCGGATTGACCAGTTGCTGCCAGCCCTGACTGCCGATCGCGCGGTCGGCCCAGGTCCCGCCGAACCAGCGTAAATGGCTGACAGGACCCAGCCAGCGACTCAGCTCCTGCGCATCGCAGGCATCGAACAAGTAACTGGCCGTTTGCGGGTTGTAGTAACTCAACAAGGCTCGGTGATGCAGACCGACTGTGACCGTGAGCATGCGGCGCAAATGCTCCAGCAATTGCGAGGACGACACCTCGCTGGCCATCAGCAAGCCGCGCCAGAGGGGCACTTCGCTGTGGCACAACCCGGCCAGCGCCGGGCATGTCCGAAGGTCGATTAGGGCCGGGCCGTGTTCACGCAGCGCATGCCACTCAGTGCCTTCGAACAACCAGAACCACCGGGCATGCGCAAATTGCTGTTGCAGCGCCACCCCCGCCTGCGGCGAACCCGGCACATCCAGCAATAGCCATTGCGGGGGCGCGACGATCATGCCGCACCGCTCTGGCCAAACCGCTTCGCGGCCCGGCAGGTGCAGAGGACCTGCGTGCAATGGTTGAAACTGCCGCCACCGGGCAGAAGGCATAGCAACATCAATGGTTCGCTCGATTGCAGTAGCGCCAGCAAGCCCCCGATTTCCTCGACCTCAGATGTGTGCAGCGGGCCGTCGTTATCAATGTCGTCAACGGACGAAGGAAGGTGAAGAACCCCGGTAATCAGCGGCTGATCCGGATCCCCCTCGATAAAGCTCACAACCACTTCTGCACCCTCATCCAACTGCTCGACTGCCGCGTCGCCCAGTTCAGCGGCCACCGGCAGCCAACTGTGACTGGGCACGGCGCCCTCGCCCTGATAAAGCCAGTCAAATTGCACGGCAACCGGTCTGGACGGATCGGGGCATGCCTCATCGATGTTGACCACCCAGGCCCGTTGCAGGCTGTGCATCCTGGGTTTCACTGCGCAATGAGGCGCGACAAAAGGCACCTGCCAGTGAATCGCATGGATCTGGTTGCTGTAGGACTGCGTTAAATCCTGGCTGCCCTGATGCTCCACCCGGGTCAGCAGCCAGAGATGATTACAGTCGGCGATCGGATGACCGGACAGTGGCATCAACTGCCCGCTGCGCAGCGCCGCCAGGTCCGTTCGACCTTCGGCAATCGGCGCGGCTGGCTGCCCAGCGCGCCCCAGAAGCTTGAACTGCCGCACGGCCGATTGTTCGCTCTCGACCTGGAAAACCGCGCTCTCGCTGAAACGAAAGTGCCCCTGACCATCACCGAAAACCACGCAATGCCCGCGCGCGTCGTGTTCGAAATGGTAGTGAAGCCGTTCCTGGACACACAAACGCTGGATAAATTGCAGGTCTGATTCCCGGTACTGCGTACAGAATTCACGGGGCGGGTAATCGCCACTCAGCTCAAAGCGCCGACTCTTGCCGACGATACCGTGCTCCTTGAGCACCTGACTGAGGATTTGCGGCACCGAGCGCGCGCTGAAAATTCGCTGACTGAAGCGCAGGGAAAGGCATGCCAGCTTCGGCCCCAGACGCACGCGACAGAGCCTGACAACCAGGTCATGGTCACACTGGACGAGTTCATGCAATTGTCCGTGGAAGCCATTTCCCGCTGGCCCGACATGCAAAAAGGCCGGACGGTACAGCAGGCTTGCAAGGTCGAGTGTGGGGTCATCGATCAGCAGATCCACGTCGAACACAAAAGGCTCGCTGATGGCTTCTCTACCGGTAAAGGCCAAGACCTCAAAGGGGTCGGGCAGACCCTCTACATCCAGACGAAATGACGGCTCGTTGACTGGATCGAACATCGGCGATTCTCTACAGGAGGGGCGGCCGGGGATTCTCTCCGAGAGAGTTGGCCGAGTAGAGTGCCGAAGTACAACTTAGGAAATGACCTACGCGAAAAGAAGACCACATCACTTGGATGGCCAGGAATGTAAGTCATTTCGCGTCAAATTCGGGAGGCATCCCACCAGGTCATCTGAAATTTCCGATACGTGCGGAACATTTTCAGACAACCTGGTGAGAGCAATGCCTTACCTCAAGAAGACAGGTAAGAAGAACGGGTCAGCCCCAGACGCAATGCGTCGAGGAACTGGGTACGCTCGGCGGCGGTGATGCGGGCGCTGGCGCATTTGTCGCGGTAGTGAGTCATCAACTCTTCCGGCGACAAGTGCACGTAACGCAGCATGTCTTCGATAGTGTCGTGGGTTTCGATACCCGCGTGGTACACGCTGCCGTCAGCGTTCTGATAGATGTTCACCGAGTCGGTGTCACCGAACAGGTTGTGCATGTCGCCGAGAATTTCCTGGTAGGCGCCGACCAGGAAGATACCCAGCAGGTAGTCTTCACCTTCGTTCAGGCCATGCACCGGCAAGCTGGTCTCGATGCTCTGCTCGTCGACGTATTGCTTGATCTTGCCGTCGGAGTCGCAGGTCAGGTCTTGCAGCACCGCACGACGCAGCGGCTCTTCGTCGAGACGGTGCAGCGGCAGGATCGGCAGGACCTGGCCGATGGCCCAGGTGTCCGGCAGGCTCTGGAATACCGAGAAGTTGCAGATGTACTTGTCGGCCAGCTTGTCGTTGAGTTCGTCGAGCACCTGACGGTGCGAACGCTGACGCGCCTTCAACGAGTTGTGCAAGCGACGGCACACGGCGAAGTAGCATTGCTCGGCCAGGGCTTTCTCGGCCAGGGTCAACTTGCCATCGGCGTACTGGGTCGCAACATCGCTCATGTAGTGAGTGGCGCGCCAGTAGGTTTCAGTGACCATCTCGATGTCGGTCGGGCCCAGCAGGTCAACCAGCCACTGCACGGTTTCCGGCAGTTCTTCCTTATTGTCGATTTTCGGCACGTCGTCGTTGTGTTTCTCGACGTCGGTGACCTGAACCACCAGCATGGCGTGGTGAGCGGTCAGGGAACGGCCGCTTTCGGAGAAGATGTTCGGGTGCGGCAGGTTCTGCGCGTCGCAGAATTCCTTGAGCATCCCGACCACGACACCGGCGTAATCGTCCATGTCGTAGTTGATCGAACTGGCGTTACGCGAGTGCGTACCGTCGTAGTCCACGCCCAAACCGCCACCGACGTCGATGTGATCCACCGGCAGGCCGAGGTTGCGCAGTTCGCCGTAGTAACGAATCGCTTCCTTGAAGCCGTGCTGGTAGTCCGCCAGGTTGGCGATCTGCGAGCCCATGTGGAAGTGCAACAGGCGAATGCCCTGGTCCAGGCCAGCAGCGCGGAAACGCTCGACCACCGACAGCAATTGCGCCGCCGACAGACCGAACTTGGATTTTTCGCCACCGGTGTCAGCCCACTTGCTCGACGCCAGGGACGACAGACGCACGCGCAGGCCAACCTGAGGCTTGACCTTGAGCGAGGCGGCTTCTTCGATCACCAGACCGACTTCGGATTCTTTCTCGATCACGATGAACACGTTGTGGCCGAGCTTCTGGCCCATCAGCGCCAGACGAATGAATTCGCGATCCTTATAGCCGTTGCAGACGATGGTGCCGCCCTTCGGCGCCAGGGCCAGCACGGCCAGCAGCTCAGGCTTGGAGCCGGCTTCAAGACCAATGGACACGTCCTGGGTGGCAATGATGTTCTCGATCACCGCTTCTTGCTGGTTAACCTTGATCGGGTACAGCGCGGTGTACTTGCTCTGGTATTCCAGACGCTCGATGTTCGCGTCGAACGCGCCGGTCAACTGACGCACGCGGTCTTGCAGAATGTCAGGGAAACGCACCAGCAACGGCAAGGACAAACCGCTTTTACGCAGCTGGTCGACTTGCTCGAACAGGTCGATAGGCGAACTGGTCGGACCGTTCGGACGAACTTCGACGCGACCGGCGTCATTGATCGCGAAGTACCCGGCCCCCCAATGGCGAATCCCGTAAACACTGCGGCTGTCCGCAACTGTCCATTGGCTGCCATCGTCTTTGCGTGTGCGTCGTACGGACATTGAAGTCCCCTATAAAGAAGTCATAGAGCGTCGCCTGGGTTCAGGCCGGCGCAGTCTAAAGAATGAAAATGACGGTTCGTCAACGAGGGGATAGACCTCGCTGACCGCAGTGAGTTTAGAAACCGGTCAGAACAGGCTCTGTGAAAACCATGTAGACGACGCCAAACCTGAATCGGATCAGGACTGGATCAAGCCGAGGGTGGTTTTCACAGAGGCTGCTAGCCGCCGGACTTCTTCGCTTTGAAACCGTGTTTGATCAGCTCGGCCAAGAGTAGCTCGACATGATCGCCCTGGATTTCGATGATCCCGTCTTTCAACGCCCCACCGGTTCCGCAACGTTTTTTCAACGTCGTGGCCAGGTCCTTGAGCGCCTCTTCGGCCAACGGCACGCCGGTGATAGTGGTCACCGTCTTGCCGCCACGGCCCTTGCTTTCGCGACGCACGCGGGCAATGCCGTCGCCGGCCGGGATAACGGTCTGTTTGCAGATGCAGGCATCCACCGGTTTACTGCAATCCGGGCAATGACGACCTGCGTCGGTGGAAAACACCAGCCCACCAAGGGCGGCGAAGGATGCGGCTTTTTTGGCCACCGGCAATCCTCTTGGGAGGACAAAGACTGGTCGCGGCAACCCGGGAGGGAGCCATCGACCGCGAAGCCCCACTCAGGCAGGGGCAGCGCTACTGAGCCAGCCAATGCCGGTTCAGCTTGAAAAGGTCGCGCAGTGTAACGGCAAAAAGCCGACTTGCTAAGAGCCAATCGGCGCCAATTCATGCCTCTTTTGCGACGTCCGCCCCACGGGCCTGAAGATAGCGCTTCAAGGCGGCCAGAGAGTCCGGGCAATAAGGCTTTTGCTGGATTTCCAGCAGGACTTGATCAACAGGGATGAAGCGCGCTTCAAGGACTTCTTCCGGTTGCAGGATCAATGGACCATCCCACACCGCCGAAAACGCCGAACACCAGAGCCGATTACCGGTGTCTTCGAAGTAAAAGTGATCATGGGCGGTCAGTTCCACACCGCTCACGCCCAGCTCTTCTTCCAGCTCGCGGGCAGCCGATTCGGCGTAGGTTTCGGTCGCCAGCACCATGCCCCCCGCCGCCACGTCCCAGAATCCTGGATAAATGGCTTTGCTCAACGTGCGTCGATGCACGCAGAGTTCACCGGCGGAATTGAACAGCATGATGTAAGTGCCGCGCCCGATCAGCCCGCGTTCACGCAGGTCGGAGCGGACCAGGGCACCGAGCAGGTTGTCCTGCTCGTCCACCCAGGCGATCTGTTCGGCATCCGAGGCCGCGCGGTGCGCGACCTCTCTGGCGCTATCGACCATGACTCAGCCCTGATTGAGCAATTGACGCAAATCGATCACTGCGGCGTTGGCCCGGGAAATGTAGTTGGCCATCACCAGCGAGTGGTTGGCCAGCACCCCGAAGCCGCTGCCATTGAGGATCATAGGACTCCAAACCGGTTCCTGCGAGGCTTCCAGTTCACGAATGATCTGGCGCACGCTGACCGTGGCGTTCTTCTTGGCCAGCACATCGGCGAAGTCGACTTCGATGGCACGCAGCAGATGGGACAAGGCCCAGGCCTGACCGCGTGCTTCATAGAACACGTTGTCGATCTGCATCCACGGGGTTTCGACGATTTCTTCGTCAACCTGCGGCACCTGCCCCGGGGCGACGACTTCGGTTTTCAACGCGGTATTGAGCTTGACCCGGCCAACGCTGGCCGACAGGCGTTGCGACAGCGAACCCAGACGGGTGCCGACATCGCCCAGCCAGTTGTTCAGGTTGTCGGCGCGGGCGTAGAACAGTGCGTTTTTCTGCGACGGATCGGACAGGCGTGCCTGATAACGGCTCAGGGAATTCATGCCTTCCTGGTACTCGGACTCACTGGATGGCAGTACCCAGCTTTTATTGTCGAAGTTGAAACGCGGCTCGGCCTTGGCCAGATCGGAGTCTTCGGCAGATTGCGATTGCGAGCGGGCGAAGTCTTTACGCAAGGCTCGCGTCAGGTCGCGGACCTGGACCAGCACGCCATATTCCCAGCTCGGCGTGTTATCCATCCACAGGCCCGGCGGGAAACGGTCGTTGGAAATATAGCCACCCGGTTTGGTCAGCAAAGTACCGGCGACGGTCTTGAGGGTTTCGACCGTGGTGTAGCCGATGACCATTTGCTTGCCTTCTTTCTCGGCGGCCATCTGGGCATTCTGCTGAACCGGAAACAGCGCAGGTTCCTGGCTCCAGTACCAGCCCAGCGCAATAGCCACCAGCAAGTACAGGCCAATCAGAGTGGCCAGCGCCCGACTGAACAACAGGCCACCCAGGTAACTACGGGTGGCCGACTTCGGTTCAGCGGCACGTTCAGGCGCGCTGCCCGCGCGGTTCTTCCAGTCCAGCATGGCGATATCCTTTCAATCACTTGAGTTCATCGGTTCGACCACAACCCTATCTCATCGTGCCTCGTTTGCCGCGCATTAAATCCTGCGTCAACACTACCCGCACAATAGCCACGATCGACGGCCACTATAAATGAAGCACAGCTTCGATCCTATGCGACCAGTCGGTCATTAACTGAATCAGGTCGCTTTACAGTTAATTGACGTACGACACTCATGCGATGGAAAAGAGGTGCTAGCATAGAGCCACCAGTCAACCTCAGCATGCCCCCTAACTAGTTGTCAGGATATGACCGAGCCAGAAGACCCCAGCCGTGAGCGCCTCAAGCACCACTTTGCCCAGCGGGTAATTCATCAGGCACGTCAAATTCTTGAGATATGGCAGCGCCTGCAACGCAGCGAGTGGTCCACCACCGACCTATCGGAACTGAGCGAGGCCAACCTGCGCCTGCTGCGTTTCGCCGAGCGCTTCGAACAACCTGAACACACCCAGCTGGCGCGCCACATCGGTCAGTCGCTGGAGGCTGTCGATGCCAATCGCGGACGCCTGAGCAGCGGATTGATCACTGACCTCAATCGCTTGATGCAACGCTTGTCACGCACTGGCCTGCGCCATGGCGATCAGCTGGACCAGACCTTTCTGCCACCCCTGCGCAAGCCGGTTTACGTGATGCTGCAGGATCATGACCGTGGCGAGCGCCTGGCCAAACAACTGGAATTCTTCGGACTCAGCGCGCAAGCCCTCGACAGCGTTGCGGCGTTCCGCTCTTCGATGATCGAGCGCTTGCCCGCGGCGATCGTCATGGACGTGGACTTCAGTGGCACCGGCATCGGTCTGAAACTGGCTGCCGAAGCCCAGGAAGGCCTCGACCATCAATTGCCGCTGTTGTTCTTCAGCCTGCACGAAACCGATACCCCTACTCGTCTCGCCGCCGTGCGGGCCGGAGGCCAGGAATTCCTGACCGGCACCCTCGAAGCCTCGAGCCTGCTGGAGAAAATCGAAGTCCTGACCTGTGTCGCCCAGTACGAACCTTATAAAGTGCTGATCATCGACGACTCACGCGCCCAGGCCTTGCACACCGAGCGCCTGCTCAACAGTGCCGGGATCGTTACGCGGACCTTGATCGAGCCGATCCAGGCCATGGCCGAGCTGGCGGATTTCCAGCCAGACCTGATCATCCTCGACATGTACATGCCGGCCTGCACCGGTACTGAACTGGCCAAGGTGATCCGCCACAACGACCGTTACGTCAGCGTACCGATCATTTACCTGTCAGCCGAAGACGATCTGGACAAACAGCTCGACGCCATGAGCGAGGGCGGCGACGACTTCCTGACCAAACCGATCAAGCCCCGGCACCTGATTACCACCGTGCGCAACCGCGCGGCGCGGGCACGCAATCTGAAAGCGCGGATGGTCCGCGACAGCCTCACAGGGCTGTACAACCACACGCACATTCTGCAATTGCTCGAAGACTGTTCGTTCCGCGCCCGTCGCGAGAGCAAACCGCTGAGCTTTGCGATGCTCGACATCGACCACTTCAAACGAGTCAACGACAGCCATGGCCACCCCATGGGCGATCGGGTGATCAAGAGCCTGGCGCTGTTTCTCAAGCAACGCTTGCGCAAGACCGATTTCATCGGCCGTTACGGCGGTGAAGAGTTCGCGATTGTCATGCCGGACACCGATCTCGAATCGGCCCACAAAGTGCTCGACGAAATCCGTCGGCGCTTTGCCGAGATTCACTACCCGGCTCAACCGCAAGACCTCTGGTGCACGTTCAGCGCCGGCGTGGTGGAACTGTGTGAACACTCCGACAGCCTGATGATGGCCAGCCAGGCCGACGAAGCGCTGTATCGCGCAAAAGACGCCGGACGCAATCGCGTGCAGGCTGCGCGAACGTCAAAGCAAAGTGCCACCTTTTCATCGGAATCGACCCATTCGGTCATAACCCTGTAATACAAACGCAATAACTTCAGGCGCTTAACATTCTGCCGTTGGTAGACCCGCGATGCGCCTGAAGCTGCTGACCAATCTCAATACCCTTCTTTTAGTCGCCGTGTGCGTGGCCCTTGGCGCCACACTGTGGTGGTCGCAAAAGGCCCTGGAGCGCCCCTATCTTTTGATGGAGCGTTACCTGGGCTTGTCCCAGCAATTTCAAAATGAAGTCGCGCGCAATATCGGCGACTACCTCGCCAGCGGCGATGCCCTGCGCCTGAGCAGTGCCAGTCAGGCCATCGACGGCGTGCAAAAGGAGCTCGGCGAGTTGCCGCCGGCCTTGGCCGACACCTTGCGCCCGAGCCTGTCGAACCTCGAAGAATTCAGCAAAACCGACCTGCTGGCCGCTGGCAAACTCGCCGGCGATCCGCAAGCGCTGCTGCTTCAGGCCGAACGCGAACTCGGCGCCAGCCTCGATCAGCTCAGCCGGTACGCCAGCGCTGACGCGGCGTATCTGACGCCGTTGCTCGCCGCTGCCCAGCACTTGGGCAAATTGTCTCTGGCCCGGGACAAACTGGTCAGCAGCGGCCGCAGCGAATTGGCCGCCGATGTCGAGCGTGAACTCGCCAACATCCGCACTCAGGCTGAATTGTTGAGTGCTTTGCCGCTGCTGGGTGTAGCCAGCAGCAGCGAATCCGGCACCGATGATTTCGCGGCAATGATGGGCCTGGAGAACACCGAAAAAGCTGTTGCCGAGGATGCAGGCGTTGGCCTCAAGCGTGAACTGAACAGCCTCCTCACGCGCTACCCGGCCGAACTGGCGCGCACTCGCGACCAGATCCAGAAACGCTCCGACCTCAGCGCCGCCACTCACCTGAAAATCGCCGCCGTGCAGCAGGCCATTGCCGGGCTGGAGCCGGTGGTTCGCGCCCAGCACGGACAGATCCAGGGCGAAGTGCGGCTGATGCAAGGCGTGATGATCGCCTTGATCCTGCTGATTGCTTTGCTGATCGACACCTTGCAACGGAAACTGGCCCGGACCCTGACCAACCTCGCCCCGGCCCTTTCGACCTGGGCCGAGGGCGACTTCAGCCGCGACATTCAATTGGGTAAAACCAACCGTGAGTTGCACGACATCGAAGCGTCGCTCAATCGCTTGCGCGCATACCTCGTGGACCTGGTCGGGACCATTCGCCTCAACGCCGAACAGGTCGCCGGCAGTAGCCGAACCCTGGCCGAACTGAGCAATGACCTGCACAGCGGCGCCGAACATCAGGCCGGCGACACGGCACTGATCCGTGATTCCCTCGGCGAGCTGGAAGCGACCATTCAACAGGTTGCCGGCGATGCCAGCCAGGCGGCCGACGCGAGCCGCCATGCCGGGCTGGCGGTGGAGCAAGGCCAGAAAGTCATCGGCTTGAGCCTCACCGGGCTCCACGCGCTGGTCGGCGAAGTGCAAGGCAACGCGCAAATGATAGAACACCTGGCCGAGGAGTCGGCCACCATTGGCGGCGTGCTGACGGTCATCCGTTCGATTGCCGACCAGACCAACCTGCTGGCCCTGAACGCCGCCATCGAAGCCGCCCGGGCCGGGGAAATGGGCCGAGGGTTTGCGGTGGTGGCCGAAGAAGTTCGTTCACTGGCACAACGCACCGCCGGCGCCACGGCAGAGATCCAGACATTGATCGCCGGTTTGCAAACCGCGGCGCGTCAATCGGTGGAAGGCATGCGCGCTCAGGTCGAACACGCCGAAGCTACCGCCAATCAGGCCCAGGCCGCCGACGGTGCACTGGATAAAATCGTCGGCGCGATCCAGACCATTTCCGACACCGCCGTACGCATCGCCGATGTCACCGCCCAGCAGAGCGGCGCCGTCAGCGAAATCCGCGATCACAGTGAGCGGATTCACCAATTGGGTGGGGATAACTTGCTGCGCATCGGCGAGGGACGCGTGCAGGGGGAAAATTTGTTGGTGCTGGGTGGACGCTTGCATACCGCCGTCCAGGCCTTCCGGGTCTAAAGGCTGCGGGCCCGGATCCAACTGATGATCTGCACCGTCGCCGTCTAAGCGCTCGTATGAAAATTCCTATTTCGCCATGCAGTGGTTTTTAGTCGTCGTGTTGATGCTAGGGTTTAGCGCTTCTATTAATCGTGCGCGCAACAGGAGTGCCCCGTGATAGTTCCACCTTCGCCCCCAGGCGTATCTGTGGAGGAAAACATGGCAGTTGCCTTCCATAAGAAAAAAATTTTGAAAGAGGGATCCGCATTCATTTACTCCTGGTTCTATACCCAAGTCAGAAATCGCGGCCCTTGGGATTACAAAAAACTGTCTTCTGACTATGAGGCTTTTGGTAATTTCAACTACGGCGCGGCCGGGATTGCTGCGGGGTTTTCCGAAAGTGTCCTGTTACGCGCAGCCGGTCTTGCCCAGACACAGGCAAAAACGACAAAAGTAGAATTTGGAAGCTGGTGGAGCGAGGCTCCTTTTGGCGATGATCCAGCGGATCAGGAATGGATCAAAAAAGGAGTCAGGTATGCCCGGTTCAGGAACTACTAAAAAAACCGCATACACAATCGTCACCTCTTGTTTGCTAGCGGCATGCCTGGTTTACATCGGCTGGACTTGGCTTATGTCTTCCAGCCCCCCGGTGCTGACCGATGTCGTACTCAAACTCCCCCTGGGCGAAAATGGCTTCATCTACGGTGTCAAGGATGATCGAGGCGGAGCAACCGTGCCGTTCAGCTATCGATACTATGCCTATCGCGAACTGACATCCGACGAACAAATAGTGTCTGAACTCAAGACTGCTGGTCCGTTTCTCGTCACCCGAGACCCAGCCATAAAGGTCGATGTCCAAGGCTCGGTCATCAATGTGTCGACCAACCATGAAGTCTACGAGTATCACAGCAGCACGCTGTTTCGGCATACCGACAACACCCACTACACCCCTGTAACTATCAACCTGTGCAACCACTCCAGCGCATTGCCGTAGGAGCGAGGCAACACGCGTCGCCGTCCGCTATCATGCCCTCACTTTCGATACGCGAGATTGTCATGCGCCGTTTGCTCTGCCTGTTGTTTTTAGTGCTCGCCCTGCCGGCCTCCGCCGCCGGTTTGCTGGACAGTCGGCCCGGTTCGACGTTGGGCTCGATCAACAACAGCGCCGACTTTCTGCCGGTGCGTGAAGCGTTTCAACTGAGCCTGATAGAAAGCACACCGCAATCGATCAAACTGCGTTTCGTCGCCACCGAGGGCTACTACCTCTACCGGCACCGCTTTCAGTTTCGCGCCGACCCGCCCGATGCCGGCCTGGGCGCCGCACAACTGCCCAAGGGCGAACAGAAGCACGATGAGTATTTCGGCGATGTCGAGGTCTACCGCGGCATTCTCGACATCGAACTGCCGCGCAGCGATCAACGCGCCTTTACCCTGGCGGTTACGTACCAGGGGTGCGCCGACAAAGGCTTGTGCTATCCACCCGAGACCGAGCGCCTGAGTATTGATGGTAATACAGGCGGGGCTGCGGCCTGGAGCTGGCGCGAACTGGCGCTGTTCTTCCTCGCGGGCGTAGGCCTGACGTTCACACCGTGTGTGCTGCCGATGCTGCCGATTCTGTCCGGCGTGGTGTTACGCGGTCAGGTGGGTGGTTTGCGCGGTTTCACTCTGTCCCTCGCTTATGTGCTGCCAATGGCCATCTGCTTTGCCCTGCTCGGGGCGTTGATGGGGATGTTCGGCGCACAGCTCAATCTTCAGGCGCGGCTGCAATCGGCGTGGGTACTGGTGCCGTTTGCGCTGTTTTTTGCGCTGTTTGCCTTGGCGATGTTTGGCGTCTTCGAACTCAAGCTGCCTCACGCTATCAGCAGTCGGCTGGACCGGATCGCCGGTCGCACCGAAGGTGGTTCGTTGTGGGGCGCTGCCGTACTGGGCGTGGTTTCCAGCCTGTTGGTGTCGCCCTGCGTCTCGGCACCGCTGGCCGGCGCGCTGCTGTACATCAGCGCCAGTGGCGATGCAGTGGGCGGTGGTCTGAAATTGTTCATGCTTGGCCTTGGCATGGGCGCCCCGCTATTGCTGGTCGCCACCGGCGGCGCCGCCTGGCTGCCGAAAAGCGGCCCCTGGCTGATCTATGTGAAAAACGCGATTGGCGTTCTGTTGCTGGGGCTGGCGATCGGTCTGCTCAGTCGTGTACTGCCGGGCCAGATCACGTTGCTGCTGATCGGCTTGCTGGCTGGCGGCGTCGGGTTGTTCATGGGCGCGCTGGAGTTCGTCTACAAACCGCCGAGAAAACGCCTGGGCCAGTTGCTGGGGATGTTCCTGCTGTTTTATGCGCTGGCGTGTTGGTACGGAGCGTTCAGCGGCCAGACCGATCCACTCAATCCGATTGGCCAGCCGCGCACGGTTGCCGGCAATGAGCAGCCGCAAAACACCAGCACCTGGCAAACCGTCAGCACTCCGGCCGACCTGGACCGCGCCCTCGCCGAAGCCAAATCGTCGGGCACCCCGCTGCTGCTCGACTGGTACGCCGACTGGTGCATCAGTTGCAAAGTCATCGAACATAAAGTGCTCAACGACGCCAGGGTCGTTGCGCTTCTCAAAGGCTATCGACTGATCCGCTTCGACATTACCGCCAGCAATGCGGAGCAGCGCGCCCTGCTTGACCGCTACAAGCTGTTCGGCCCGCCAGCGCTGATGTTTTTCGGCAAGGACGGCGTCGAACACACCGATGTGCGAGTGATCGGCGAGATCAGCGCCACCGACTTCGCCGAACGTGTTGCGAAAGTAAATGACCGGATTTAATAACCCGGTCACATATTTCGCGCAAACATCGGCCATCGTGCTGGCTATTGCATAGAACTGGACAGTCACAAAGGCTTTGCGGCATAGTCGCCGGGTTCTGACAATTGCACACAGACAACGAGGAACAGCAGATGGCGACGCTACTGGTTCTGCACGGACCCAACCTGAACATGCTCGGCACCCGTGAACCGGGCACCTATGGCGCTACGACACTGGCGCAGATCAACCAGGACCTGGAACGCCGTGCCCGTGAAGCCGGCCACCATTTGCTGCACCTGCAAAGCAACGCCGAGTACGAATTGATCGACCGCATCCACGCTGCCAGCAGCGAAGGTGTGGACTTCATTCTGATCAACCCAGCAGCTTTTACACACACAAGTGTCGCATTACGTGACGCGCTGCTGGCGGTGAGCATCCCATTCATCGAAGTGCATTTGTCTAACGTGCACAAACGCGAACCTTTCCGCCATCACTCTTACTTCTCCGACGTAGCGGTGGGAGTGATCTGCGGCCTTGGCGCCAGCGGTTATCGACTGGCCCTGGAGGCTGCGCTAGAACAGCTTGAAACACAGGCAACGACTTGAACTACAAGCGTTAAACGCCCCTGACCGACCCTTGGGAGTTGATGATTCATGGATATCCGTAAAGTTAAGAAACTGATCGAACTGCTGGAAGAGTCCGGCATCGACGAGCTCGAGATCAAGGAAGGCGAAGAGTCCGTACGCATCAGCCGTCACAGCAAGACCCCGGCTCAGCAGTACTACGCACCGGCTCCAATGCATGCTCCGGCGCCGGCGCCTGTTGCTGCTGCCCCGGTTGCCGCCGCCGCACCTGCTGCTCCGGCCGCGCCAGTTCTGAACGGCAACGTTGCCCGTTCGCCTATGGTCGGTACCTTCTATCGCAAATCTTCGCCATCCTCGCCGTCCTTCGTTGAAGTCGGCCAGACCGTGAAGAAAGGCGACACCCTGTGCATCGTCGAAGCCATGAAGATGATGAACCACATCGAAGCTGAATCCAGCGGTGTGATCGAATCTATCCTCGTCGAAGACGGCCAGCCGGTTGAGTACGACCAACCGCTGTTCACCATCGTTTGAACCGCGGAGAAACTTTGATGACTGCGAAGTTGGAAAAAGTTCTGATCGCCAACCGCGGTGAGATCGCCCTGCGGATCCTGCGTGCCTGCAAAGAGATGGGCATCAAGACTGTCGCCGTTTACTCCAAGGCTGACAAAGAGCTGATGCACCTGGGTCTGGCAGACGAATCCGTCTGCATCGGCCCGGCCTCGGCCGCGCATTCTTATCTGCACATCCCGGCAATCATCGCCGCGGCTGAAGTGACTGGCGCTACCGCCATTCACCCTGGCTACGGCTTCCTTGCGGAAAACGCTGATTTCGCTGAACAGGTCGAGAACTCCGGCTTCGCCTTCATTGGCCCGAAAGCCGACACCATTCGCCTGATGGGCGACAAGGTATCGGCCAAGCACGCCATGATCGCGGCTGGCGTTCCAACCGTTCCGGGTTCCGACGGCCCGTTGCCGGAAGACGAAGAAACGGCCCTGCGCATCGGTCGCGAAGTCGGTTATCCGGTGATCATCAAGGCCGCTGGCGGCGGCGGTGGTCGCGGCATGCGCGTTGTGCATAAAGAAGAAGACCTGATCTCCTCGGCGAAACTGACCCGCTCCGAAGCTGGCGCGGCGTTCGGCAACCCGATGGTCTATCTGGAAAAATTCCTGACCAACCCACGCCACGTGGAAGTCCAGGTACTTTCCGACGGCCAGGGCCACGCCATCCATCTGGGCGACCGCGATTGCTCGCTGCAACGTCGTCACCAGAAGGTTCTCGAAGAAGCGCCGGCACCGGGCATCGACGAGAAGGCACGGGCTGAAGTCCTCGCACGCTGCGTCAAGGCTTGCATCGACATCAACTACCGTGGTGCGGGTACTTTCGAGTTCCTGTACGAGAACGGCGCGTTCTATTTCATCGAAATGAACACCCGCGTTCAGGTTGAGCATCCGGTTTCGGAAATGGTCACCGGCATCGACATCGTCAAGGAGATGCTCAGCATCGCCGCTGGCAACAAGCTGTCGTACACCCAGGAAGACGTGGTTATCCGCGGTCATGCACTGGAATGCCGAATCAACGCCGAAGACCCGAAAACCTTCATGCCGAGCCCAGGCACGGTCAAGCATTTCCACGCACCAGGCGGCAATGGCGTTCGCGTTGATTCGCACCTGTACAGTGGCTATGCCGTTCCGCCGAACTACGACTCGTTGATCGGCAAGCTGATCACCTACGGCGCAACCCGTGACGAAGCCCTGGCGCGCATGCGCAATGCGCTGGACGAAATCGTTGTCGACGGGATCAAGACCAATATCCCGCTGCACCGTGACCTGGTCCGCGATGAAGGCTTCTGCAAAGGTGGAATCAACATCCACTACCTGGAACACAAGCTGGCCAAACAGTCGTAAGGCAGCAAACGATGCAAATAGAAACCCCGGTTCATTTGAACCGGGGTTTTTTTATGGTTTTTCACCACGGAAATGAGCGGATCAGCTCAGCAACACCATAGCGAAGGCCTGCCCTTCGACCCTTTCCGGACTCGCCGGCCGGTTACTCGAATCGACCACAACACCGGATGCATTCTCGTGCAGCGGCTTTTGACGAAAACGCCTCATGAACATATCCGCCCGCCCTGATACCGGGCCGGTACCTTGTCCCGCGCGCCTCAGGATGGGGGTGTAATAACGGTCGACCTGCCTGATGGATGTCTTGAATACGGTGGTGACACCACTGCTCAAATTCAGCGAAACCGCGTAGTTGTTGCCCAGGCAAGAAGAATACGACCAGTAATCCCAGGCCGGCTGCAAGCCTTGCTGCCTCATCACGCTTCTGACCTGACCGCCGATGTCGGTTCCTGTCAGCCAGTCCCCGCCCACCAAGGTGCTGCGAATATCCTTCGCCGTCCCGCCGAGACGCTGCATCACATCCTTGAGACTGCGCTCGATCAACGCGCGAATATTGTGATCGAAATGAATGACAGCACCGATTTTCGTGGTCGGGTTGTACAGCGATGCGATCACGCACGTCTGTGCATTTAGCGAAAACAGATAGTTATCCATCGCCCCTGCCGCGAAGCGCGCCACAACGGCTTCCCCCTGCATCGCCCCCCTGTTGACTACCGGTTCGACGCGCCCGGGAAAAGCATTTCGCAGATTGTCCACGCTGCCGAGGTTGCGGACTCTACCGTTGCCTCCCCTCAGACCGACCTTGTCATGTACCCACTTGCCAGCCGCCGTCAGACGTACGGGTGGATTGTAGATCGCTGCAGGACGACTGGCGTCGACCAGGCACAAGCCATCAAAGTGAGGGCTTTTCTTAACCTGGTAGTACCTGCCCTTACTGCGTATGTAGTAAGCGGGTTGCGGTTGTGTTGCGCTGGCCGGTCTGCGCCATGTGCCGTAAAAAATGCCTTCGTCGGTGACCTTCTCCAGACTCTCTGGCGCCCTGCTGACCGCCTGCTTTGGTTTGAGGCGCAGCGTCCGACTCACAGGCAACGTTTCCCTGACAGCCAGCGGCGCCGTACTTTTGAGGCGCTGAGTCAGCAATGAGACTGGCCGAGTCGCGTGTTTCAGGTTCGTGAGCGCTCGCCCGAGCAACTTGCCGGCACTGCGGGCGCCGACCACGGCGAACAGCGCGCCCCAGGACGCGACCAGCCAATGACCGAGTGCGCCCTGCGTGTCGCCTTCCCGATGTGCCTTGATTGCCTGTTCGGTGCTGATGGCGATAAACGCGATGTCCATCAGCAAGGCAAAAGGAGAAAAAACCATGCAAAAAGGCACAGCCCCCAACATCAGCCCCTTGAACACCTGGTTTTTGATCATCTCGGCACGACTGGTTGTGATGTCTTCCACATCAGTGACGGAACGTTCGATGTAAGCATTGAACTCGGCCCTGGCGTCGCCCACACGCTGATGTTCGTACAGCGTATCAACAGTCATGTTGTTCGCCGCCAGCGCCTGCAGGGATCGCTGGACTGTTTGCCGCGCGGAGTTCGCCACCCGCGCCATCACGTAGTCATGCAATTGTGCTGCGGTCTCACCGCGCAACCCCTGATACTCGCGGAATGTAACGCCGTCGGGGGCGTCCGGCGTGTACAACCAATAGGAACCGTCGGGATCGAAAAGGGCAAACACGTACACGCCCAACACGACATGACCACGGATGGTGAACTTGATCACGCCATCGCTCGTTACTACGCTCGACACAGATCCATCAACGGTGGCCACCGGGGCGCTCAACCGCGTGACTTGCCGAATGAGTGATGAGAACACCTTGTCGCTCAGTTGAGCCTTGCTTCTGGCCACACGCAGGTCACGGTCCATTTTCGACAGCAGCACGTTTAGATAGGCATATCGGCGCTCATAGTATTTAGAGTCACGCGAGTCAAGAAACCGGCCACGAATCTCGCTGGCGTACTTCTCACCCAGATAGGCTGTGCGGATGTACAACGCCAGATCGGCACTGCGAACCAGGCTCAAGTCCTGACCGACCGACGAGCGCACACCTCTTTTTGGATGGTCTATTCCCCAGTTGTCATCGTATCCGCGGATGGCAAGGTCCAGCAGGCTGGCCACCTGTGAACTGCCATCGAAGAGTCCCGGGTTGTAATCGACAAGCACCGTTGCCGGGTCCACCGGTTCCAGCACCCCCTTGCTGCGCAGATAAGGTGTGACTCCCTGGGCGACAGTGCGTTTGGCAAAATCAATGAAGACCTCATATTCTGCCAGCAGATCGTTGAAGACCTGCTGATGCACCACAAACTCCTGGTTGAGGCTGCTGATACTGCGCCGGGCATCAAGCGAGAGCGTCGAATACCAGCGAGGCGAATGGTCCTGTTCGACCTGCGCCAGATTATTAGCCAGGCCCGTCAATACGGCATCCCCAACGCAATCGACAAACGCCGCTGCCGGCCTCCTGAGATCGCGACTGATATCCCAAAGGCCCGGCTTGGCCGAGACGCCGACAAAGTACTCGCGTGCTCTGCGACGGTCGTCCGGTGAGAGTTGCTGCAACAGATACTCGCGACCGGCCTCGTCCCGGGTCCACCCCCCAACCTCCCAGCTCAGGGCTTTGGGCGTAGCCAACCGGATCCACTCCTGACCGTCCGGTTTGTTGGGGGCATACAGCAGAAAATCACTAACTTCACCTCCTGCGCCTTCGCGGTAGAACAGCAAAAGGTCGGCACACTTCATGGCGTTTGGCAGGGTCAGGCCGGCTACATGCAGACTTGTCGACGGTTGTGCGGAAGCATTGCTGTGCCATAGTTTTTCGAGCTGGTCATGCTCGGCCAAGGTCATATGACCCGCGCAGCGTGCAATAAATGCGCTTTGCCTGAGTCGCACCGTGAACCAGTCGACCATGGCGCTTTTCAAGTCTTCACGACCGTATTGTTCCACCAGCGCCTGAAGGTATTGCGCCGGGTAATCCTGACCCGACAACATTTCGCTGATGAACGCCGGCTCAAGGGACTGGTTGCGCAATGAAATATCTTCGCTCACCTTGAGCACCGACGCGCAATCCTCTCTTATCGGTCCTGCCGCCAACAGTTCGCTCAGGCTGCGGGTCTGGATCGGCTGACCTACAGCCGACCGCCACATTAACTGCACCTGAATGCTGTCCGGCTCAACTTCCATATCCAGTTTGAGCCGGATGTAGTCTATGGCTTGCTGCCGTGCATAAGCCTGCAACGAGCCGTAACCATCGAGCAATTCATCCACCAATCCCTGGGCCTGTGTCGCCTGTTCCTGATAGTCGCCCAACTGATCCCGGTCAGGTTCGCTCAGCACCTGCAGCCAATGAGGCAACTGTGAGAATGAGATCGCCTCAAGATTCTTGCGCTCCCGGGATGTTGCCAGCGCGGTCAGACGATACCTTCGGACGTTGGTCTCCTGAAGCTTTTCAAGCCTGTCTCGCAACTGATCGGCCTTCAGGCCAGTCAGTCGGTCGGATCGGAAGGTTTTATCAATTGCGATGATGCAGCGCTTGAGCTTTCGCGCCAGCAGGCGGTCAAAGCCGGTGCCCTGCCCCGTGGTTTCCCAGTGTTCGCGCAGGTATTGCTTGTATTGATCGACAAAATACGAAGCCACCGCTGCCACAGTCTTGATCACCACCTCACGGCGATCCGCCGGCAGCGCCAGGTCCGCCCCGCCTGGCCAGCGGTACGGCGCATCCAGCATTGGCAGGAAAACCAATGGTTTGCGGTCGATGATCTGTTGCAGCACCGCATTGACCAGGGAGGTCATGAAGTTTGCATCGATGTTGCCTTGCGGGTAGTGGCTACGCAGTTCAACCAACGCGAACCGTTCCATTGCTTCCAGCAAGGTCAGCTGACTGCGCAAGCGCCTGTCGATCAGTGCCTGCCATTGCGTCAACCTCAATAGAACCGCTTGTACCGTGCCCGCCGGAGGAACAACTGGCAGCGCCTCATCGTTTACGATCTCTTGTTGATCCGTCATGTAATCCATCACTATCGTTCCTGCAAAATGAGCTTTCACTCTATTCGCCGACAAACACGTGCAAGCCTTACATATGTATATCCAGGCATGGAATCTGTAACAGGAAACTGGCTTGTCCACTTTGCTGGCGACCTGGCGTAAACTGCGCCCCTTTGCAGCCTTGGGCTGCCCCACGGATTTTTTTCAAAGGTGCCCGCCATGCCTTGGCTGCAAGTACGTCTGGCCATCAGCCCGGAACAAGCCGAAACCTACGAAGATGCTTTCCTTGAAGTCGGCGCCGTATCGGTGACCTTCATGGACGCTGAAGATCAGCCGATCTTCGAACCGGAACTCAATACCACCCCGCTGTGGTCACACACGCACCTGCTGGCCCTGTTCGAAGGTGGCACCGAAGCCGCCACCGTACTGGCCCACCTTGAGTTGCTGACCGGCAGCCCGCTGCCCGAGCATCACAGCGAAGTCATCGAAGACCAGGACTGGGAACGCAGCTGGATGGACGGTTTCCAGCCGATGCGCTTTGGCCAGCGCCTGTGGATCGTTCCAAGCTGGCACGCCGCGCCAGAGCCTGACGCGGTAAATCTGCTGCTGGATCCGGGCCTCGCGTTCGGCACCGGCACCCACCCGACCACCGCGCTGTGCCTGGAATGGCTCGACGGCCAGGACCTGAAAGACTGCAATGTTCTGGACTTCGGCTGCGGCTCCGGGATTCTGGCGATTGCCGCCCTGCTGCTGGGCGCCAAGGAAGCCGTCGGTACCGATATCGACGTGCAAGCCCTGGAAGCCTCCCGCGATAATGCCGGGCGCAACAACATTGCCGAAACACTCTTCCCGCTGTATCTGCCGCAAGATTTGCCGCAGGTTCAGGCCGATGTGCTGGTGGCCAACATTCTTGCCGGCCCGCTGGTTTCCCTGGCGCCGCAGCTGTCCAGCCTGGTCAAGCCCGGCGGTCGCCTGGCGCTGTCGGGGATCCTTGCCGAGCAAGGTGAAGAAGTCGCCAGGGCTTACGCCGAGGACTTCGACCTGGACCCGATCGCCAATCGCGATGGCTGGGTGCGCATCACTGGCCGTCGGCGCTAGAATGAACGCCTGCATATACCGGATTGCCGCATGACCGACAGCTTCGTCACCCAGTGCCCGCATTGTCAAACCAGCTTCCGCGTCAGCCATGCTCAGTTGAGCGTGGCCCGTGGAGTGGTTCGTTGCGGCTCGTGCTTGCAGGTGTTCAACGCCGCCAAGCAGCTGCTTGAACAACGGACCGACAAGGACGCGATCACGCCGGCCGCCCCGGCCATCGTCGAACCGCCGGAGCCGCGGGCCATCAGCCAAAAGCAATGGTCGGCAGCCGAACTGGATCTGGACAGCCTGGACCTGGACGAAGAGCTAGCCCGCCTCGAACAACGGGAAATCCAGCCGACCACCGAATTCGGCCGACAGCGCGAAGACAACCTGAGTGCCAGCCGGGACACCGTCGAGCACGAAGAAAAACCGTGGCCCGACAGCCTGTTCAGCGAATCGGCCGCCGATCGCGCGCAGACCACTGAAACCGACTTGCCAGAGCTGGAACTCGATCCGGGCAAATACTCGCGCACCGAACCTTCGCTGTCCCTGGAACCGGTAGAGCTGGACGATGAACATGTGCCGCCACAGCTGCGCCTGCACGATCCACTCGATGCGCCACTGCATCACGAACGCCTGTCGGCGACCGACCACATCAACGATGACCTGCCATCGATCGAGCCTGCGCGCAAAAAACGTGGGCCGGCGGCCCGCGCCGAAGCCCTGCAAGACCTGACCGATGACCCACTGCAACTGGACTGGCAAAAGCGCCGCTCGCCCTGGGGTCGACGCTTTTTCTGGCTGCTGCTGATTCTGCTCGGCGTCGCCGGCCTCGCCGGTCAATACGTCGCCTACCACTTTGACGAGCTGGCACGCCAGGACCAGTACCGTCCGTGGTTCCAGCAACTGTGCCCGCACATCGGCTGCACCGTGCCTTCCAAAGTCGACATCGCCAAAATCAAAAGCAGCAACCTGGTGGTCCGCAGCCACCCGGACTTCAAGGGCGCACTGGTAGTTGACGCGATCATCTACAATCGCGCGCCCTTCTCCCAGCCTTTCCCGCTGCTGGAGCTGCGTTTTGCCGACCTCAACGGCCACCTGATCGCCAGCCGGCGCTTCAAGCCCGGCGAGTACCTCAATGGTGATCTCGAAGGGATGGCGGAAATGCCCCCGCAAACGCCGATCCACATCGCGCTGGATATCCTCGATCCAGGCTCAAAAGCGGTGAATTACAGCCTGAGCTTCCATTCGCCCGAGTGAAACGGTTCAGTGTTACGGCATTGACGGCCAATTTGCGACTCTGACCGCTCATATCAAACCGCTGGCGATAACAGAGTAACTGTTCAGAATTTGTTCAATTCAGCCTTTATCCAGTCATCGAGAGCGGGTATCATGCCAACCCTTTTTCGAACTCTCATGATCCGACCCCACAACAGGGAAGTCCTATGTCGGCGGTACGCATCGGTCCTTACACATTGCACAACGGCTTGATTCTCGCCCCGATGGCGGGGGTCACAGACCAACCCTTTCGTCAGCTGTGCAAGCGACTGGGCGCAGGACTTGTAGTCTCGGAAATGGTCACCAGCGACATGAGCTTGTGGAACACCCGCAAATCGCGGATGCGCATGATCCACGAAGGTGATCCCGAGCCCCGCTCGGTACAGATCGCCGGTGGTGATGCACAGATGCTGGCGGATGCGGCCAGGGCCAACGTAGAGCTTGGCGCACAGATTATTGATATCAACATGGGCTGTCCGGCGAAAAAGGTCTGCAACAAGGCCGCCGGGTCCGCGCTGTTGAAGGATGAGGCACTGGTGACCGAGATCCTGCAGGCCGTAGTGGCCGCGGTTGATGTGCCGGTCACCCTGAAGATCCGCACCGGCTGGGACCGGGACAACAAGAACGGCCTGACCGTGGCGAAGATCGCCGAGCAGGCAGGCATTACGGCGTTGGCGGTTCATGGCCGAACCCGTGCCGACCTGTACACCGGCGAAGCCGAGTACGACACCATCGCCGCGATCAAGCAGGCCGTGTCGATTCCGGTGTTTGCCAATGGCGATATCGATTCACCCGAGAAGGCCCGGTACGTGCTCGATGCGACCGGTGCCGATGGCCTGCTGGTAGGCCGGGCTGCCCAGGGGCGGCCGTGGATTTTTCGTGAGATCGATCATTTTCTGCGTACCGGCGAGAAACTCCCGGCACTGGAACTGATCGAGGTGGAACGCATTCTGCTTGAGCATCTGGCCGCGCTGCACGTCTTCTATGGAGACGTCATGGGCGTACGCATTGCTCGAAAGCATGTGGGCTGGTATCTCGCAACCTTGCCGGGCGCCAGGGAGTTTCGCGCCCACTTCAATCGTTTGGAAGATACGGAAGCACAATGCGCCAACGTTCAGGGCTTCTTCGCCGAACGTTACAAGAGCCTGACAGGGGACGGAGACGAGGTGGCCGCATGACGATGATGACCGAGACTTTAGTGAGTGGAACAACACCCGTGAGCGACAACGTGAATTTGAAACAGCACCTCAATACCCCGAGCGAAGAAGGTCAGACCCTTCGCGGGAGTGTCGAGAAGGCGCTGCACAATTATTTCGCCCACCTTGAGGGCGCTGCCGTCACGGATGTGTACAACCTGGTGCTTTCCGAAGTCGAGGCTCCCCTGCTCGAGTGCGTGATGAACTACGTCAAGGGCAACCAGACCAAGGCCAGTGAGCTGCTCGGACTGAACCGAGGCACGCTGCGCAAGAAACTCAAGCAGTACGATTTGCTGTAAGCATTCAATCAAACCAGAAAGGCGCCCGCGTAAAAACGGTCGCCTTTTTTGCTGACTTCCCTTGCTTTTGATGGAAATTGAAATGACCGACCAGACTACCCGCCTGCCGATCCGCCGCGCCTTGATCAGCGTTTCCGACAAGACCGGGATCCTCGAATTCGCCAAAGAGCTTGAAGCCCTGGGCGTCGAGATCCTCTCCACCGGCGGAACGTTCAAGCTGCTGCGCGACAACGGGGTTGCCGCAGTGGAAGTCGCGGATTACACCGGTTTCGCAGAAATGATGGACGGTCGGGTGAAAACCCTGCACCCGAAAATCCACGGTGGGATCCTCGGTCGTCGCGGGATCGACGACGCCATCATGAACGAGCACGGCATCAAGCCGATCGATCTGGTAGCGGTCAACCTGTACCCGTTCGAAGCCACCATCAACAAACCAGGCTGCGACCTGCCGACCGCCATCGAAAACATCGATATCGGCGGCCCGACCATGGTCCGTTCGGCTGCCAAAAACCACAAAGACGTGGCCATCGTGGTGAATGCCAGCGACTACGCCAACGTTCTTGAAAGCCTCAAGGCCGGCGGCCTGACCTACGCTCAGCGTTTCGACCTGATGCTCAAGGCCTTCGAACACACTGCCGCCTATGACGGCATGATCGCCAACTACATGGGCACCGTGAACCAGGCTGCTGAAACGCTCTCGACCTCCGGTCGCAGCGAGTTCCCACGCACCTTCAACAGCCAGTTCGTCAAGGCTCAGGAAATGCGCTACGGCGAGAACCCGCACCAGAGCGCGGCGTTCTATGTGGAAGCCAAACCAGCCGAAGTCGGTATCGCCACCGCCACCCAACTGCAAGGCAAAGAGCTGTCGTACAACAACGTGGCCGACACCGATGCCGCGCTGGAATGCGTGAAGAGCTTCGTCAAACCGGCCTGCGTGATCGTCAAGCACGCCAACCCGTGCGGCGTGGCCGTGAGCCCGGATGCCGAGGGCGGTATCCGCCAGGCTTACGAACTGGCCTACGCCACCGACACCGAATCGGCGTTCGGCGGCATCATCGCGTTCAACCGCGAACTGGATGCTGAAACCGCCAAGGCCATCGTCGAGCGTCAGTTCGTCGAAGTGATCATTGCCCCGTCCGTCAGTGAAGAAGCTCGCGCTATCGTGGCGGCCAAAGCCAACGTGCGCCTGCTGGCTTGCGGCGAGTGGTCGGCTGATCGCGCGGCTGCCTGGGACTACAAACGCGTCAACGGTGGCCTGCTGGTACAGAGCCGCGACATCGGCATGATCGGGGCCGACGACCTGAAAGTCGTGACCAAACGCGCCCCGACCGAGCAAGAGATCCATGACCTGATCTTCGCCTGGAAAGTCGCCAAATACGTTAAGTCCAACGCCATCGTCTACGCCAAGAACCGCCAGACCATCGGTGTCGGCGCTGGCCAGATGAGCCGCGTGAACTCCGCGCGCATTGCTGCGATCAAGGCTGAACACGCTGGTTTGCAGGTGGCAGGTTCGGTGATGGCCTCCGACGCGTTCTTCCCATTCCGCGACGGCCTGGACAACGCGGCCAAGGTCGGTATCACAGCGGTGATCCAGCCGGGCGGCTCGATGCGTGATGCGGAAGTGATTGCCGCTGCCGATGAAGCCGGCATTGCCATGGTCTTCACCGGCATGCGCCACTTCCGTCACTAACTACACGATCAACTGTGGGAGCTGGCCTGCCAGCGATAGCATCCCCTCGGTTTAGCTGATAAACCGAGTTGTCTGCATCGCCGGCAGGCCAGCTCCCATAGAAAAGCGCCTCCGCGGCGCTCAACAGAATTAGCGTCATCCGAGGTTTTTGAAATGAATGTTTTGATCATTGGCAGCGGTGGCCGTGAACACGCCCTGGCCTGGAAAGTGGCTCAGGATCCGCGCGTGCAGAAGGTTTTTGTTGCCCCGGGCAACGCCGGCACCGCCATTGAAGCCAAGTGCGAGAACGTCGCGATCGACGTGCTGGCCCTTGAGCAGCTTGCAGACTTCGCCGAGAAAAACGTTTCCCTGACCATCGTCGGTCCGGAAGTGCCGCTGGTCGCGGGTGTCGTCGATCTGTTCCGCGCCCGCGGCCTGGATTGCTTCGGTCCAACCGCTGGCGCTGCCCAGCTGGAAGGTTCGAAAGCCTTCACCAAGGATTTCCTGGCGCGCCACAAGATTCCGACCGCCGACTACCAGAACTTCACCGAGATCGAGCCTGCCCTGGCTTATCTGCGTGAAAAAGGCGCACCGATCGTGATCAAGGCCGACGGCCTGGCCGCCGGTAAAGGCGTGATCGTTGCCATGACGCTGACCGAAGCCGAAGACGCCGTACGCGACATGCTCGCGGGCAACGCATTCGGCGATGCCGGTTCGCGCGTGGTGATCGAAGAGTTCCTGGACGGCGAAGAAGCCAGCTTCATTGTCATGGTCGACGGCAAGAACGTATTGCCGATGGCCACCAGCCAGGACCACAAACGCGTCGGCGACGGTGACACAGGTCCGAACACTGGCGGCATGGGTGCTTACTCCCCTGCCCCGGTCGTGACCGCTGACGTGCATCAGCGCGTCATGGACCTGGTGATCTGGCCAACCGTGCGCGGCATGGCCGAGGAAGGCAATGTTTACACGGGCTTCCTCTACGCCGGCCTGATGATCGACAAGGCTGGTAACCCAAAAGTCATCGAATTCAACTGCCGTTTCGGCGACCCTGAGACCCAACCGGTGATGCTGCGTTTGCAGTCGAGCCTGGTGTTGCTGGTCGAAGCGGCGCTGGCACAAGCCCTGGACAAGGTCGAAGCACAATGGGATCCACGTCCGAGCGTTGGTATTGTATTGGCCGCTGGCGGTTACCCGGGTGACTACGCCAAAGGTGTTGCCATCAACGGCCTGGACGCAGCCGCGACACTGGAAGGCAAAGTCTTCCATGCCGGTACTGCGCTCAAGGACGGTCAAGTAGTGACCGCCGGTGGTCGGGTGCTGTGCGCAACCGCCATGGGCACCAGCGTCGATGCAGCCCAGCAGCAGGCTTACAAACTGGCGGCTAAAATCGACTGGGAAGGCTGCTTCTACCGTAAGGACATTGGCTATCGCGCCATTGCCCGCGAGCGTGGCGAGAGTCAGGAATAAGCCATCCATCCGGCCAGGCGAGGGCTTGCTGCCCTTGCCTGACTATTCCGGCGCCGCGCATAGTTATACTTTGGCATTAACCTACGAAGGGATTTCGCCGTGCGCTGGCTCAGGATCGCCATAGGATTCACCGTCACTCTGTTGACCTTGCTCTGCATGCTCCCGGCCCAGGCCGCGCAAGGCAGTGGCTGGGCGGTATTGCTCGACGAACAGGGGGACCTGCAGCTCAGCGACATCCGTTCCGCTCGCTACACCAATCAATTCAGCCCCATTGAACTCGACCGCCTCACCGCCGCCGAGCCTGATGGTGCGTTATGGCTGCGCTTCAGGCTCGCTCCCGGCAAGCATGAGCAATTGCTGCGGGTATTCGCGCCCGACCTGTCGCACCTCAATCTGTATGTGCTGGACGGCGACACGCTGATTGAGCAACAGAACACCGGCACCCGCCAGCCCCAGGCTGAACGGCCACTGCCCAGCAGCGACTTCATGTTGCCGCTGCCACAAAACGAAAAACCTCTCGATGTTTACCTGCGACTGGTCTCCGACCATCAGTTGAGGCCTCACATCACCCTGCAGTCGGCGGTCATGACCGCGGCCAACCAGAATCAGACGCTGATCTTCGGAATGTTGTTCGGTTGTATCGCGATGCTGATCCTGCACAGCCTCGTCCGCTATGCCTATACCCGCTCACGCAGCAGTCTCTGGCTGGCCGGGTGCGAAGCCTTGTTGATGCTCAGCCTGTTGCTGTTGCTGAACCTGGCAGGACCCTGGCTGCCAAACTGGCACGCGGTACAGACCCCCGGCGCCTACCTCGCCCTGCTGCTGACGGCGCCGTGCGGCCTGATGTTCGCCTATTGCTTCTTCACCCCACTCGGCCCGCACCCGCTGAACAAGCTGCTGCTGGGGGACATTCTGTTTATCGTGGTCTGCGGCTTGCTTCTGCTGTTCGTCAACACGCTGCCGCTGAACATCATGACCTACGCCCTGGTCGCCCTGGCAGGCCTGAGCATGTTGTTCGTCAGCGCCTATCACTGGCAAAAAGGCTATCGCCCGGCGCGCCTGTTCGTCGCGGCAATGGTGGTGTTCAACATTGGCACTCTGATCATGTTGCCGGCACTGCTGGGATTGACCCTGGTCGCACCGCAGGGCTTGATCATGACGCTGCTGGGGTTGATCTGCATCAGCGGCATATTGATGAGCATTGCCTTGAGCGAACGTCAGCGCAGCATCACCGAAGCCCGTTTCAGCATCAGCCGCGACCTGGCCGCCAGCAACGCCGAGATCAACGCCAAGGCCGAATTCCTGGCAAAAATCAGCCACGAAATCCGCACCCCGATGAATGGCGTGCTGGGCATGACCGAGCTGCTGTTGGGCACGCCACTCTCGGTCAAGCAGCGCGACTATGTACAGACCATCCACAGTGCCGGCAACGAACTGCTGACACTGATCAACGAAATTCTCGACATCTCCAAGCTCGAATCCGGGCAGATCGAACTGGACGATGTGCAATTCGACCTCAACGCGCTGATCGAAGATTGCCTGAGCATCTTTCGCGCCAAGGCCGAACAGCAGAACGTCGAGCTGATCAGTTTTATCCAGCCGCAAGTGCCACGCGTCATCAGCGGTGATCCGACGCGCCTGCGCCAGACCCTGCTGAGCCTGCTGGAAAACGCCCTGAAGAAAACCGACGAAGGCGAAATCCTGATCGTTGTCGCGCTCGATGAGCGCAGCGCCAAACCGCGCTTGCGCATTGCCGTGCAGGACAGCGGTGAGCCGATGGACGCCGAAGAGCGCGATGCATTGATGCACGCCGAACTGCACAGCAAGCACTTCCTCTCGGCCAACCGCTTGGGAGGCAACCTGGGGCTGGTGATCGCCCGTCAGCTGATTCGCTTGATGCACGGTGAGTTCGGGATCAAGAGCGGCGCCAATCAGGGCAGCACCTTGTGGCTGACCCTGCCGCTGGACCCCGACCGCCTCGAACACCCGACGTCTGACCTTGATGGCCCGTTGCAGGGTGCACGGGTATTGGTGGTAGACGATAACGACACGTGTCGCAAAGTGCTGATGCAACAGTGCACCGCCTGGGGCCTTAATGTCAGCTCCGTAGCGTCCGGCAAGGAAGCGCTGGCGCTGCTGCGCACCAAGGCTCACTTGCGTGATTACTTCGACGTGGTCCTGCTGGACCAGAACATGCCCGGCATGACCGGCATGCAACTGGCGGCCAAGATCAAGGAAGATCCGAGCCTGAACCACGACATCCTGCTGATCATGCTCACCGGCATCAGCAATGCGCCGAGCAAGATCATCGCGCGCAACTCGGGGATCAAACGCATCCTCGCCAAACCGGTGGCCGGTTACACCCTCAAGACGACATTGGCCGACGAGCTGAACCAGCGAAACAAGGGCCTCTCCATCTCGCAGCACCTGCCCACCGGCCCGACCTTGCCGGTCAAGGTGCCAAGCGATTTCCGCATCCTGGTGGCCGAAGACAACAGCATCTCGACCAAAGTGATTCGCGGCATGCTGGGCAAGCTCAACCTGCAACCGGACACCGCCAGCAATGGTGAGGAAGCGCTGATGGCGATGAAGGCCCAGCGCTATGACCTGGTGCTGATGGACTGTGAAATGCCGATCCTCGACGGCTTCTCCGCCACCCAGCAACTGCGTGCCTGGGAAGTCGGCAATCAGCGGATTCGCACGCCGGTGGTGGCTTTGACTGCGCACATTCTTGCCGAACACAAAGAGCGCGCGCGCCAGGCCGGCATGGACGGGCACATGGCCAAACCGGTGGAACTGTCGCAGTTGCGTGAATTGATCGAGCATTGGGTTGCCCAGCGTGATCAGCAAATCCGGGCAGCGACTCAAACGTCCTGAGCCGACAGACCCCGCAGCGCCTGATAGACTCCTCCTCGACTTCCCTCGCCAGTGAGCTTGCACCATGCTCCACGTGTTGTTCAGCGTTTACCTGAAGATGCTGGTGCTCTACAGCCCGTTCTTCGTGTTGTCCTGTTTCATCAGTCTGACCCGCGGATATTCGCGCAAGGAACAACGCCGTCTGGCCTGGAAAGTGGCGACTGCCACACTGGTCTCCAGCGTCTTGCTGTACCTGTTCGGACGAGTGATTTTCAGTGTCTTCGGCATCACCGTGGACGCGTTCCGCATCGGCGCCGGCAGTGTGTTGTTCATCTCGGCGTTGGGTATGGCGCAGGGCAAGTCGGCAGTGCAGACCGACAACGTGCAGCAGGACGTGACCATCGTCCCGCTGACGATTCCCCTGACAGTCGGCCCCGGCACCATCGGCGCCTTGCTGGTGATGGGCGTGAGTCAGCCTCATTGGGACGACAAACTCACGGCCATTCTGAGCATTGCCCTGGCCAGTTTTACCGTCGGCGTGGTGCTTTACCTGTCCAACCGCATCGAGCGGATTCTCGGTGACCAGGGTTTGCAGATCGTCAGCCGGTTGATGGGGTTGTTCGTCTGCGCATTGGCGGCGCAGATCATCTTTACCGGGGTGAAGGGCTATCTGGTTCCCTGAATCGGCTTAGGGGCGGCCTTCCAGGCCGTTCCCCTGCCACACCAGCCGGCATACGGGTCCGCACGGGCGACTCGATAGATTACGTTGTTGTCTGGTGTTGATTACTTACTCCGGAGCATTTCTGCGGCGATTGAAGCGTTTCTGCAGCAGCGGCTTGTAATACTGACCCAAGTACGCTTCCAGCTCATTCTTCAGTCCAGCATAACGAATTGGGTTAAAGGTAATAAAAGAACTTCCGCGAAAGATATCGAGATGCGAAGTTCTCCAATTAAAAAAGAGGGGGGTGGTTTCGTTACTACCGCCCACGCTGTCGATTGATGCCAACGAAGTTACGATAATGCCATTGGTCAATTGATCACATGGCATCACCGCCAGCCTGACACCTTTACTGCCTGTAACTTCGCGATTGAACAAAGTGATCGCTTCCGGTTCCTCCTTCACGGCATTCAATGTCGAATTGGCAACTGCGTTGAGTACGGCAGCCCCCGGAATCGCGGCTTTCGCTGCATCCATACCGGCCTTGACGATGTCGGTAACGATGTTATCCATGGTCAATTGATGGGAACTCTTCTGATAAACGGTGTAGCCGGAATCCGCCACGAAGCACCCTGCTTCATCCATGCATTTCAGGAAAGCGAGATACCACGCTTCAGGGTCGTCGCCTGGAACTTCGTAACTTGCTTCCAGCTTCGAAAACTTGATCAGGTTCTCAATGATCGCCATATTTTCCAGCGTAATATTTTCGCCATACCCCACCAGCGTATTGGCCAGCACGACCGCATCCAGCTCTTTGGTCGGGCTCGAAGCGTCTGCTGCCACAAAAGACCGCATACGAATTACAGGTTGCTCAGACAGCCGCCGACTAATACGCGCTTTAACTAAAGCAGTACATTTTTCAACATTAACAGCACTTTCAATAACATCCATATCAAACATTCCATTCAATAAGTTAATAAGCACCCCAATTAGGGCAAAACGAATCTAACGCACCCTATGCAGACAAACAAACCACAATCAATTTCCATATATGTACAAGCACGACGCCACGACCGAGAGAAAACTTCACACACATATAAAGCCAGCACTAACACTCGTCATTGTAAGCTGCGAACATTGCACAGCCGTGCAATATCCTCACCAGGAACTATTATTTCTTTTAACAGGCATTACTTATGAACAACACACTACCATCCGGCATGGTGACAGGCCCCAATCTTATTTCATGCATCGGCGAACTTACTCTGCAAGACTTTGACGATTTAACCGATTGTACGCACATTGCCACACGGTCTGCCGACCTCGTCCATAATCGCTTTGCCAACTCACAATACTGGCTGGATGAATATGTTCGCACTCTCATGTTTCTCGGCTGGTCGCTCCATGAAGGTGCCATTACGACACGAATACGTTTTGATGTTTCTGGCAGCGTTGCCGATTTTCTGGTGCGCAAAGCTCAAGCCCTGAACGACTCCCAGCAAGCAAATGCCATGATTGACACCCTCGACGCCTTGCGACCAGACACTGGCGCCGTGCGCTCATTGGACGACGAGAGCCTTAAAGGGCGTCGATTTCAAGTGCTTCCTGCGCGTTATGACTCAAGTAGAAATCTCCATATAGCCGTTTTCAACCTCGAGTTGGTTGCCAATGAAACAAAGAACGGCTTCTTGTTTTGGTCCTGGGAAAAGCAATCGGCGAATCTCGTTCAACAGAGTGCCTTTCTCAAATTGAACAGAGCCATACTCGACACAAAAAGACCGCTTATGGAGACCAAGCTCCGTGAACAAGTCATGAAGCGATTTACCTTGAGGAAGGTAAATCCATAAACCGCCTCGCACACATAAAAAAACCCTTCACACGTTTGAACATGTGAAGGGGCGACGCCGAACGCGGGAATCAGACTTGTACGATTGCTTCACTCTGCCGGGTCATCAACAACGTCATGCCCTCCTTCGTCATTAGCGCGGCAAGCTGCCTGTCCTTGCCATCGCTGGCCAGTGCCTGCACGAACTCATCAAGGGTTACGGTCATTGTGGTGCCATGAACCTGAAGACTCAGGCTCATCGCACGGCGCTCAGTCAAACTGTCGGAATGGTTGAGCAGGATCAGGCTGTGTCCGGTATTCGGGTCGGTAAACAGCAACTTATTTTCAACCAGACTGACCCGCCACGCATCCTGCGCCCCGGTATCCAGAATCAACGTGCCTGGCATCTGTGACTCAGCGCTCAACGAACGACGACAATCAACCATAATGCATTCAAGCCGCTGCCAGGCAGTGCTCGATAGGCTGCAGCTGATCGCTTTCGGCCCATAACTCAAGATCAATTGGGTAATGTCGTCAGGTATCAACGGCATAACGTCATTGAGCTCGCCCTGAAACTCCAGCATCAGTACCTCGTCTTCACGACGAGCAACGCTGTTCTCCAGCCACACATCCTTCGAAGCGCTGTATGTCAGTTGGGTGGGCGTTTCATGTAACAAGGCAATAGTTTTGTTTCGAACACCCAGCAGTCGGGTTTCCAGTCTCGTATCGACCTCACCCACCACACGATCGATACCCTCGACATACCATTGGTAGCCCGAGTAACCGCCAACCGATACAAATGCTTCGTGGGGATACTTGCTCACCAGCGCCCTCAACGCTCGCCTCACCCTTGCATCGTATGGGTCTTTCGTCCCCTGTTGCGCCAGCACCCAGCCTCCCGTGACGCCGACGATACGTGCCGGTTCACCGAACATCATCTCGAGTTCAACCCCTTCAAGCGTCCGCCCTCGCAGACCGGAGCCATGTGTCCATACCTGTGCAAAAGACCATTCGGGCCAAACCTTTTGTGGCACAGGCAACAGGTCCTGCCGCAGAAGCTGCAGACCATTGTCAAAGAGTGTCGGTAGTTTTTCAGGCTCAAGGAACGCTTGGCGGTAAAGTTGCCCAACGGAAACATCCAGCAGCCAGCCCGTCTCCTCATCTGGCGTCGTTGCCACCAACTGCATTACCTTGCCGGGGCCCATATCCGCCATCAGCCATCGATGGTCGACGTACCAGGCACACAGCTTTTCATCCCGTACGCCGCTCCCCAGACCAAGAATCGAAAAGCTCGACGCTTGATGCGCCGTGGCAAGCGCCTTAACGTCGGTCCAGAACTCAAAGCCTATGCCCAACGGCCCTCTGGCATCCTCTAGCCAGTCTTCGGAAACTCCGGCCAGCTGCGACTGCCCTTGCTCGTTGATATCGAAATACAGCCCTTCCCTGGTCAACGCAACGTAGCGTTTTTCATTAGCGATGACCTCAATCACATTCCAGGGCCCGATACGCTCAGCCTGGGCATCCACACCGGTGACGGTCATCCCGATCTTCTGGCGATAGAGGGTCCGATTGAGCTTGTCAAAGAACAGGACGGTATCACCCTTCCTGGTCGCGGGAGTCAGCAACATCGGGCTGACCGGGCCGCGCGGCCCCTCAATCTGCGGCACATCGGGACGAATCAACAGGCCATCGGCAGCACGGACCCACGTGCTGAGCGACTCCTTTTTGCCCTGTGTCAAAGGGGTTATCGAGACAAACGCCGCTGGCTGATAATCCACGACTTTCACTTGGGTCAAAGGCCAAAGCTTGGAGTCCTTGACCAACAATTCGTAATCCCACAGGAAGTTCGACCACCCCCGCATCACGCCCTTGAGCAGCAGGTCTTGCTGACGCTCGGTCAAATGACCTGCAATCGCCAGCAGCAAGACTTCGTCCTCACCCAACAGGTAGACCACCTCGGCTTCACGCCCGGTGCGCTGGGTCACTTGCTGGACAATCCGAATGACCCCCTGCCCCAGGACCTGGAACACCGAGATGCTCGAACCGGGCACCGGGTCCATCAGCCTATAGAATCGATTGACTTGCCCGGTGACCACGTCAGTGCGCCAGATGAGTGCTTCCCGGGAGCAATAGAAATACGCCTGCCCACCAATAACCGCGCCCAGCCTGGCTTGGTTCGCCAAGGCTGGTGGGAGGTCGCGAGCGTAGATGAAACGATCACGGGCCTGCTCATAAAAAGCCGTAGTGAGTTGTGGTTCTTGTGGGTCTGCGAACGGAACCGGGAAATTCTGTACCGCGGTGAATGGGCTGGCTAAACGATTGGCGCGGGCCAGGTTCCTGACTCGGGCCTGGATCATCGCGGTGTCGGCAGTCGGATCGTTCTCCAGCTCTTCGAGCAGCAGTTGCCGTTTCGCCCAGTCAACTCGAAACGAGTTATGCGAAGTCTGGATAACCAATACGGGTGTACCCATGACATGAACGTCGATAGCCCCCACCTTCAAAAAGCCGTCGCTGACAACGATGTCCGCTTCACTCAACCAGAGCGCACGCAGCGTCCAGGCCATGGGGCGCGCCTTTGCCTGTGACAGATTGATCGAGCGCACGCCCGGGGCGAGTGTCAGCGTGCAATGACCACCCACCCCTTCAACACTGTAGGTCAGCTTGCCGTGCAACATCTTGGGCAGCTCGGGCACCAGCAACAACCGCGGTTCCTCATCCAGCAAGACCCTGATCGTCGTCTCGACCTCTATCGGATACAAGTTGTGCAGGATGTACTCGGAGGGGAACTTGTAAAAGGTAAACCAGAACTGGCGATTGCCTGCTGTGTCGTACTCCAGCTTCAGCGCGGTTTCAAAATGCTCGGAACGCGTGGTCGAAAACGGCAGGGCCGAGTAATCGAAACCGAACCAGGTCTTGGCCACGCACGGCAGGACAATGGCCTGAAAGGTCGTCAAATCGCCAATAGCCGCATGCTCCGGCAACCCGAGGTGTTGACGAATGTTGATGGCTTTCGAACGATCAGGATTCTGATCTGGCGGGTTCAGCGTATAGGTGTTGGCCGACAAAATTTCCTGACTGTCAAACGTCAGCCGCTGGTTGCGCAAATCAATCTCGCGGATGGCCGCGTAAGGATTCGGATAAAACACACCCTCCCTGATCGAGTGACCGCCCGAGCGATACGCCTTATCGACGCGGTTCAGGTACTGACCGATCCGCCGCCCTCGTTCCAACGTGCCATTGAACCCTTCAACCAGCGCACTGACGCCAATGGCGAACCCACCCAGGATCACACCGGCTCCGCCAAGAAACGCAGCGACCGTACTGGCACCTGCCAGGCCGGCGCCTATGCCGGCCGCGGTCAGTGCCAACCCCGCGGAATCGAACGCCAACTGCGTACCGTATTGCGCCTGTTGCAGATCGTCCTTGGCATTGGCCAGCAGATAGATATCGAAACCCAGAGTAGCCAGTTGCATCACCGTGGCCAAACCATCCCTGGCAATATGTCCCAGCGCATTGACCACTACCGAGGAGGTGGTTCGGGCCACCAGCGGTGCGTCGTTTAACGCCACCCTGACCAGTTTGACCAGTTCCACGATGTCGAGCAGATTGCCATGGGCCAGTTGCGCGTAACTGAGGTAACCGTGCATTCGCACTGCTGTCGTCAGGCTGCGGTCTTCATTGATGGCGCTGATTTGCTCATGAGACTGGAGCGCTACCAACAGCGCCTGAACCGTAAACGCCGCATTCAAGGTATGCACGGCGCTGACATCGCTCGGGTCAACCCTGCCCGGCACTGACGGCTTGACCGACAGTGTCTGGAAAGTCTCCGTCAGGTAGGAGCGGATCCGCGGAAGAACCCCGTCAGTGCTTGGCACCCTGACGGTGCGCGTTGGATCCTTGAGATTGACCAGGCTGATTTCATAGTGTCCACCTGACACCTCTCGCACACTGTCGAACACCGGAACAAAGTCTCGCCCAAGGCTACTTTCCGCGTGGAGGCGATCAGCGCTGTGCTGAATCTGCTGCGCCCAGTGGCGGGCGTCCAGCTCACTCAGCCCTCGCCCCAGCCGGGCATTTTCCACCAATGAACGGGCCCGTAACTCAGCATGGTGTTCCCATGGCGCCACCGTTATCCCGATGCTGATCGGATCATGACTCAGCAAACCTGACACCTTGATCTGCGACGCAAGCTCCAGATCGGCGACACGTGGACCATTGAGGTCGACGACGTTGAACGTCGCTTCCATCACGTGATTGATCTCATAGAGTTTGGCCAGCTCAGGGCTGCTCAGGAACCGCTCAAGACCACGGTGCAGGTCCTGCGCCTGTTCGAATCCGAAGACACCGAAATTCGGATCGTAGAAGTGGTAGGCACTCGACTCGCCAGTGACGACTTTTGCCACCAACAGGGAATGGCTTTCGGTGTTAAGCATCAAGGTGCGGGTGGAAGCACTGGCTTGCAGGGTCCGCAGGACCTGATCCAACCCGGACTCTCCTGATAAAACGCCCAACCGCGCCATTGGCACAGTTCGCAGCTCATCGAGAGTTCGCAGAAAAGCATGGGTTTCATTGGCGTCGGGCGCAAGGTTGGCATTGGCCAACCTGCCGCTCAAAGCGTCCACAGCCGAGGGGCCTTTTTCGATGGCCGCCGCCATGGCCAATACCAGCGGATAACAACGCCTTCCAGGATCGCCTTCACCCCTGACCAGTAAACCCTGAGGCATCAACCTCCCCGTCGAAGCACCTTGCTCGATGAAGGTTTCCAGCACCGTGGCGCTGCGCTGGAAGATGTGTTGACGCAGCTCATGTTGGGCCTGAAACCTGATACGGGCCGTGTGCTCGCCCCATTGGCGCAAGGTCAGCGGTTTCTCGAACGCGAGGGCCTTGAGCACTTGAGCGCTGTTCTTCGATGGCTCACCCATTGCCTGGGCAGCTGCAAAACCGGCTTCGAATGCGGGATGCCTGCGTGTGAGCAAAGCCTGCTCGATGGCCAGATAACGCTGGGCGAAACCCAGATCGGTGGAGCTCTGCGCAAGGGCTCGGGTGTGCTGCCAGGCATCGTCGAATCCGGCATTATCCAGCGTCTGCGCACCGAACAGCCCGCCGAGTAACACCCGATGCACCGGGCTCAACTGATCAAGCGGCAGAGAGTCGTGGCCAATGCGAACGATCATTTCATTCAGATTGCCGATCGGCTCAAAACCGTGCGATACCGGAAGTTCGACAGGGACTTGCGCCAGGATCCGCTGACGCTCATCGAAGCTCAGGGACCAAGGCTTATCGAAGCTCAGGTCGCCGCTAAGTTTTTCGTTCATGGCCCGGATAAAGGGGGTTCCCAGGTCATCCATCAATTGCTGCAGGATGTCGGTCTGTAAAACCGGGCGGCCCTCAATCACAGGCCAACCCTTTTCAAACGTCATGAGCTGACCTTTCAGCAGCTCCGTGATGTTGCCTTTGAAATGGGCCTTATAGCCGCCCTGGCTCGCTTTTGTTGTCTCAAGCTCGAACCAGGCCGCCTCAGTTTTGGCATTGTCTTTCCAGCTGTGATGGGTTTCTTCTTCGGTGGCGAGGTTAAAGCCGTCGAACAGGTCAACCTTGTCACTGATCTGTTGGCGGCTTTCAAGCACCGCATGGTCGTCGACAAAGTCACTCAACCCGCTGGACACCGCCGTCGGCCCGCTCATTGCAATGGCCGACTGGGCACCGAATCTGATCCCGTCGGCATCATAGTCATTGATCGCCTGCAAAAAACTGTTGAGGCTTTGCAGATTCGAGTTCCAGCTTGAAATCGGACCGTGTTGTTTCTCCATCTCCCGGATAATCAGATCGGGAAATGCCTGGCGATCCTGAAGCGATACATTGCTGCTCAAGGCCTGCGCAACTACCCGATCCAGGAATTGATAGTTGCTGCGAATTTTTTCCATAACGGCGGCGAGTTGTGCAGAACCTGCATGACCACTCAACAGGGCATTGGATAATCCGTTGAACGGCGTCTTGATTTGATTCGCCATCGAATCAGGCGCGTTTTTATTACCGACACGCAGGCCGTTCGACGCAACCATGACGTCATTGAACGGGGCAAAAATATCGCTGAGGGACGGCGCGCTTTTGGCAAATGCAGTTATCGCCTCTCGGTGTTGTTCGGGCACCTTGGGGCGAAAATCTGCATAGGCCTGTCCCCGATTCGGAAGTAGTGTCGGGTTGTAATCGAACAATACCTGCATCACACCTATACGTTCTTCGGCACTGAAGGCGGCGAGGTCCACTCCACCGAGCACTTTATGCAGAGACGGCAGCAAATCAGCATCAAGATAGGTTCCACTCTCGCTATTCAGAACTTGTAAACGTGTGATATCGGATGCAGCCGCCAAGTTGGTGCGAAACGAGATTTCGCGCTCATAAATATCGAACAACGGTTGATCGATAAGCTCTACGTGTATGTCTCGATGAGTCATTTCCAGGCGTTGCAGAGATTGAAGGTTGCGGGCTTTGAGCGCCTTGAGCGCACCTTCATCCTGGCCATAGGCACTGACCAAAAGATCAATTCGCGCCTGATCGGCGCTACCGCCCGCCCGTGTGACCGTCTGGATATGCTCGAACATCTGCTGTCGCAACACTCGAGTTCGCTCGATGTAACGGCGAGCCAGCGCAGCAGACGTATCGACGGCGCCTTGTGGCGCAGATATCGCCCCCAGCGCTTTGGCTGACTCGACGATAATGCGATTGGTCTCATGGGCCAGCAAAGCATCGCTGTCATACCACAGGTTGAGGCTGTAACCCTGTGGGGCAAGCATTTGCCTCCAGACATTGATGTAGTCTCCCTGAATAGCACCAATGCCTCCGCCCACCCAGACAAAGTGCAACTTTTTAGGGACGGGTTTGCCGGTATTCAGTAGTTCGACCGTTGTACTCAAACGCAAGAAATAGTCCGTCAATTTATCCCGGACTTTTGGCAGTGTGGCCGCCGAACCTTTCGGGCTTGTTGATTCGAGCGTTTCCTTCAATAGACTTATCGCCGTCAGTTGAGCGTCAAGAGTCGACGCTTCGGTAGCACCGTCGAAGTAACGCAAGGCCGCTGCATGCGCCGGCATATCTTTGAAACCGCTCAACGCGAACTCCAGTTCGCTGCGATCAAACGGCGTGGGGAAAGTGTCAGTCTGATTTAGCGTTTCGCCAGTTGTACTTTTCATTTTCATATCCATATGTAAAAAGCTGACAGCCACTCCCCCATCGAACAGGCTCAATGTGTCAGTGGCTGTCAGAACTCAACCTTCTATCGTTTCAATTATTGCGGTGGGCAAAATGTCTTTGAGTAACACACTGCTGGTGCTGCCATTCCTGACCAGGGCACTCACCAGTGTTGACACCGCGAAGGACTGATAGCCGCTCATCGTCAGAAATACGTTCCGTTGCAAAACGACATCCGTCGAGAACACGTCGCGAAAGATCAAACTGTGTCCGCTGTCGGCATCCACAATCACCAAGTGCTCATCGACCCGGCTCGCCCACAACTGATCCACAACCACGATATCCCAGATCAGTTTTCCCGGAACCGAGGGCGAGTGGTCGAGCGAATGGCGGCAATCGACAATGACCGATTGAAGTTTCAACCACGCGGCCCTGGTAAGCCGACAGGTCGTTGACCCCTCACCCATTTTGAGCACCAGGATGCTGACATCATCGGCAATCAGCGGCAGCAGGTCGCTACCTGTCTTTGGCCCATCGACCACCAGTACTTCGGCGTTGCGCTGGACATAGTCGAGCGGCCCGACCCTGCTGTTTTGCGGATAGGTGTGCAAAAAACCATCCCCGCGGTCATGCAGCATCACGTTGGTTTGATGCTGGGTGCCGACGAGTGTGAATTGCGCAGCGACAGCGGTCTTCGGAATGCGGATCAACCGCCCGGTCCGGACCACATACCATTGTTGGTAGTCAGGGTCTTCGACGGACAGAAAATCGGCGCATCGATGTTCATTCGCCAGCGCCGCCAACCCCTCGCTCAACTCACCTTCCAGTACCGCGACCCAATGGCTGTCAACGCCCGTAATCCGTGCCGGTGCGTTGTACTGTAAATCCACCTCCACACCTTCAAGCGTCGTGGCCCTCAGACCAGCGCCTTCTACTGTTACATCGCTAAATGTCCAGCTCGCCCATTCCTGCGTCGCGGCTGGCAATGCCGCAGGCGTTAACAGTTTCGTTCCCTGGGCAAATGCTGTGCTCAAGTGCTCTGGATCGATAAAACCCTGACGGACAATCTTCCCGGTTGATAGATCAAACAGCCAGGTGGCCTGATTGTCTGGAGTAATACTCAGCAACCGAACTTCTTTGCCGTGCCCCATTTCAGCGAGCAGCAGCCGACCATCCAGGTACCAGGCGCACAAGGCATCGCCCTTGAAACCGGTCAAACCCAGAATGGCAAAACTCGGCACCGGGTGGTGCAACGCAACCGTTGCCAGCGCCAACCACCATTGGCTTTTGTCCTTCAGCCAATGCTCGGTCAGCCCGCCAAATCTCAGGTTCCCGTGCGGCGCAATGTCAAAGAACAGACCCGCGTCGGTCAGGACGAGATAGTCCCGCTCAACGGCGACAACGTTTTTCAGTCCAGGGGGGGAGATGTTGCTGGACGACCATTGTGCACGACCATCCACCATCAACCTTTGCTGGCACATGAGGCCTTGGTGAAGTTTGTCGTAGGTAACAAACACTTCGCCCTCGGCACCAGCAGGAGCAATGAGCACAAGATCACTCAAGGCCTTGATCGAGTCTGCCCATCCTCGCGCACGGTGACGCCTGGCAGGTGCACGAATAATCAACCCATCACCGCTGCGCACCCAGACCAGATCCCGCAACTCGGCATCGATCTGCCAACAAATCGAAACCAGTGCAGCGGGACGCCAGTTCACCGTATTGGTGGACTCCAGCGGCAAGTGATAGTCGCCCAGTACGTGCTTCCAGTCCGTCAGCGTGTCGGCCTCTAAAAGCGACTGAAGTGCAGGATCCTGACCGCGGGTGATCGAACTGAGCAACACGCTCCGGTCATGGATCACATAGGTCAGTTCATCTTGCCGGTCGTCCTTTCCAGCGAGCCGCTGCACGATCTGAACGCCGCCATTGGCCACGGCCTCAAAGCGGACAATTGCCACGCCAGTTCTGTAAAGCAATCGATAGCGCTGAACCAGCGTCCCGGTGATCGCATTGACCTGCCAGACATAGAAATCATCGGGATGATAGAAGTAAGCCGAACCCTCCAACACTGCGCCCAATACCACCTCGTCGGACAACAGCACCTGCGGATCGCGGATGTACAGAAAACGATCCTGAGCCGAGTCGTAATACGCGACTACTGCCCTGGGTTCGTCCGGCTTTTCATAGGGCACCACAAAGTTGTGAACCGGGGTATAAGGCATGGCCAGGCGATGTTCACTGGCCAATGACTTGAAGTGATCCAGCAACGCTTGCTCACCAAGCGCCGGATCGGCCACTTCTTCGACCACCTCCAGCCGCAGGGCGGCAAGATCCACGCGCAGGATTTTGTTATCCGCAAGCTTGAGCAATACATGGTGAACGCCACTGCCACTGAAGGTCACATCCAATGTCCCCGAGACAAGGCGGCCCCCGGCCTCTATCCGGATATCTGCCTCCACCAGCCATGGCGTCAGCAGCACCCATTGCATCGCAATCTGACCGGGTGCGGCGAGTTCAAGGCGAACCCCGGGATTAAGCAGCACGGAACATTGAGCCCCTGCGCCTTCTACCCGGTAGGACACCAGCCCGTGCCACATTTTCGGCAGCGCAGGTACTGCCAGTGAACGCTCGACATTATCGAGACGAACATTGAATACCGTTGGCTTGTAGACCGGATTCAACCGGTTGACCACGTATTCACCGGGAAAGGAATAGAACGAAAACAGAAACTGCCATTGCCCCTGTTCGTTCTTTTTTTCCAGTCGACGTGCCGTGTCGTAACCGTCGGCATGACGAAACGTGACAAAAGGCAGCAATTTGTATTCGTAGGCGTACCAGGTCTTGGGGGTGCAGGGCAGAACGATTGTCTGTCCTGCCTGCGGAGAGAAACGCGCCGAGTCCGGCAACCCAAGCCCCTGGCGAATATCGGTGGCGCGGTCGTAATCCACATCGAAATCCGGAACTCCGAAATGGTCCCGAAGCGGGAACAGTTTTGGACTGTCGAAATGGACAATGGATGCGCGCAAATCAAGATCGGCAAACACCAGCAAGGGATGCGCTATCCAGGCATTCGACGCCTTGTCCAGGTGATAGCCGCCTTGCAAGTACGCCTTTTCCAGCCCATCAAAAAACAGCGCGACCTCCTTGGCTTCCTCGGCAATGGTGGCAAAACCTTCGGCCAGCGCCGTAATGCCTACCGCCAGCCCGCCAAGAATCACCCCGCCCCCTCCCAGCACCGCAGCCACCGTACCCGCGCCAGCCAGTGCCGCACCCAGACCGGCTACGCCGACCACCGCACTCACGGAATCAAAGGCCAACTGCGTGCCGAACTGCGCCCTCTCAATGTCATTGGTGGCGTGGCTTAACTGATAAATATCAAACCCGACATTCACCAGCCCCAGCACAGTCCCGACGCCTTCATTGGCGATATGCCCCAAGGCCTTTTGCACCAACGGTGCGCTGGTACGGGCGATCAGCTTTTCATCGTTCAGGGCCTGACGCACCAGGTTCACTACGCCGAGCACATCCACGATGTTGCCGTGGGCCAGTTGGGCATAGTTCACGTAGGCATGCAGGCGAATGGCGGTGGTCAGGGCCTTGTCACTACCGCTGGCCGCGCCCTCGTGATGTCGCAGCGCATTCATCAGGGCTTGTACGGTGAACCCGGCATTGAGCGTATGAACGCTGCCAGCCTCAGTCGGATCAAGCGGACTGACCGATGCACGCGGGCGTGCGGCCAATGAATGGAAGGTGTCGGAGAGGAATTCTTTAATTCTCAGGAACCGGTGATCGCTGGTGGTGACACGCACGGTCTTCTCGGAAACGGGGTTAAGCACACTGATTTCGAATCCCCCTGTCGGGGTTATCTCCAGCGTCTCGAACAGCGCAACAGAATCCGACGCCAGCCCGTGTTGCTCCTGCAATTGACGTGTCGCCTGCGCGATCTGCCCACCCCACCAGTGCGCGTCCAGTTCCAGCAATGAACTGCCCAGCGCCGCATTGTTGACCAGCGACCGTCCCCGGGCACTGGCCAGCCGTTGTCTTACACGTGGCACCGTTTGCTCAGGCAGCGCGCCTGACTCCGAAAGGCTTGAAACCTCAATACCGGAGGCAAGTACCCTACTGTTCAGTTTTTCACCATCGAGCTCGATCAGATCAAAGGTCGGCCGTTGCGCATCGCCAAAGGCTGCGTAATGCATGGCCATTTCCTTGCGCAGGAAAAAGTCCGTCAATGCGTCCCTGAACGCCAACGACGTACCAATCTCGTAGGTCCCTAAATTCGGGTCGTAGAACAGGTAATTGCTGCGTTCGCCTTCAAAGATTTTCGCCACTAGCATCGAGTGGTTGTCCGAATTGAGCATCAGGGTTGTGCTGGCTGTTTTTTCTTCCAGTATCGCCACGACCTGAGCGAGATCTGAGCGCATCAGTGGATTGCCTATGTCATTGACAGGCGCGTCACGCAACTCCTCGATCATGCTCACAAATGCCTTTGAATCCGCGTCCTCAGAATTGATGACGGTCAGAAAAAAGCGCGCCCTCAAGGTATTTGCCGCCGTGTTGCTTTTGTGGAGCGCCGCCGCCATAGCCAGCGCCAGTGGGTAACAGCGCCCGGCAACCCGGTCGCCTGCACCTTTGAGCAACAAATCCTGTGGCGCAATTTTGAAGGTGTTGTCCTTGAAGCTCCCCAGCACTTCACCGGTTCGTTCGATGACCCGGTCGCGGTACTCGAGTTTCGCCACATGCTGAATTCTGGCGACCGAGCGTCCCCACTCCAGCAGGGTCAGTGGGCGTGCGAGCGCCTGCTTCTTGAGATCGACACTGGTTTCCGACAGGGCCACGGACGGATTGGAAGCCCCCTTCAATCCGGCAAGGAAAGCCGGATGACTTTGCTTGAACAGCTCCCGTTCGATGGCTCCGTAACGGTGGATGACCCCCATGTCCGACATCGAGTTGGCAAGGTTTTCAAGCGTTGCACTGCCGGCAGCAAAATGCTCGTTATTCAGAGCATCGACTCCCAGTAACCCACCGAGCAACAGACGTTGCAGGGGAGTTAGTTTCGTGAGAAGAACCGGGTCTTTGGGAATCTGGCTCAACAATTCATCCACCGACAGGTTTTGTGTCGCCGCGTCCGGGATGGGAGCCGTGGGGATGATTTTGCCAGCCTGAGCAATGATTGCTTGCCGGTCATCGAAACTCAGGGACAACGGCTTTTCGAACGTCACGCGCCCTGTGTAGTACTCACTCATTGCCTTGCGAAATGGCTCACCGAGATCATCGGCCAGTTGCTGCAACAGATCAGTGATCAACACATGACGACCTTCGATCACCGGCCAGCCTTGATCGAAACTAATGCTCTGGTACTTGAGCAGTTGTGCGACATCGCCGGCATAGCGGGTTTTGAACTTTCCGGCCTCCCAATGCAGCTTTTCTCTATTCAGCCATTGAGCCGTGTCGCTCTCGTTCTCCTTCCAGGAGTGATCCTGCTCTTCCTCGGTCGCCCGGTTGACGGTGGCGATGGCGGGGATGAGGACTTCAGCTCTCGAAGCTTCAGCGCCCCATGGGGTGAAATGCATCTTCTCGTAATCCGCCAGCCCATCGCGCACCGCAGCCGGGCCGGTCAGATAAATGGTCATTTCGATCTGTGGACGGATTCCGTCACTGTAGTAACCAGCGACAGCGTCAACCAAAAAACTGACCGTCATGTGTTCAATGTTCGGCAGTTCATGCAAGGGCCCGAACCTTTTCTCGGCCACTTCGTTGGCAACGTCAGCGACTGCCCGGACATCGATAAGCGCGATCTTTCTTTCGACAGCTAACCGGGCGGTGGCATCAACCACCTCATAGTTCAACCTGAAGCGGTCAAGAACGGCCTTGAGCATTGCTGACCCGGGATGAGCCATCAGGAACGCGTTACTAAACGAACTTCGCTCGGCGACGGCACGCAGTCCATCCGGTCGTACCTGACGTTCAACCGGGCGCCGGAAAACACTGGCGAGATCGGGCTTGCTCTTGGCAAAACGCTCCAGCGCCTCACGGTGCTCCAGGGGAATTCGCTCGAAATAGTTTTTGTACTTGCTACGTATAACCTGCCGCCCCGGCATCCACTCAGGACTGTGGTCAAGTATCAACTGCAAAACACCCAGGCGTGCATCCAGCTCAAACCGACTGATGTCCACCCCGCCCAACGTTTCCAACAGTGGAGGCAGGTTGTCGACATCGGCATAACTGCCACCGTCGGCGAACAACGCCTCGACGCGGACAATATCGGAGGCGGCAGCAAAGTTGCCACGCAAGCTGATTTCTCGCGCGTAGATGTCCTGCAAGTACAACGGTGTCGCCTCGGTGGCGAGATCGCGAAGGACAATACCGCCCTCGCCCAACGACAACAGACTCTGACGGTTCTTTTCCCTTAGAACCTTCAACCGTGCTTCATCTTGGCTATAGGCTCTCACCAACAGATCGATCCTGGCGTTGTCGGCGCTCTCACCGCTCTCTACCGCTTTATTAATGTGCGCAAACATTTGCTGCTTGAGAGCGATGGCCCGCTCTTCATACTTGTCGGCCAGTTCAAAAGCGTCACTAGTGGTCTGCCCGCCATTAAGCATGGCGTCAGCCTTGGCGGCCTCGACAATAATCCGATTGGTTTCGTGAGCCAGCAATGCATCGCTGTCGTACCAGAGCTTGAGGGTGTAACCCTGCCCAGCCAGGGTCTGTTTCCAGATATTGATGTAGTCGCGCTGGATATCGCCCAAACCGCCGCCGAGCCAGACAAAGTGCAGATTGTCAGGAACGTTGGTTTTGGGCGTTTGCAACTGCTGCGCACCGTTCGACAAACGAGCCTCGAAACCTTCGAGCCGTTCGTAGATGTCTACCATATCGGGGGCAGGGCTCTGGGGAGGAAGCGACTCAGTCGTTCGTCGCTGTCGACCCTCAGGCCCGACCAAAGATGCCAAAGCCTGTTTCAACAGGCCCAGCGGCTCCAGCATCCTGGGCGAATCGAGCAAATCGATGCAGCCAGAGTAATACCTGAAGATGGCGTCATACTCGTCAGTACCTTTGTGCGAAATCAACGCCTGTTGAAGATCTTCAAGATTGAAAAGCTTGGCAAATTTTACATACTCTCCGACATATGAAACATCCAAATAATTATTAGACAAGACACTCTCCAGCTTCAATACATGCAATTAAGTTCCGAAAGCCAGCCGCGCAAATACCGCTCGACGACAATGTCAGCTCTTTTGTATTTTTGAACGAGACCAGATCAATACGCGAAGCAATTGCTTCACATGAGACAAAACTAAATCGTAAAAACAGGCACTTCAAACCCGAAGAAATTCAATTAATTTCAATACAATCAAATTTGAAAAAAATAAAACCTTATATTGCAGACATAAATAAGCGCACTTAGACAAACAACATCGCGCGGACCATCAGCAAACAGCCGGCATTGTGACTCATGCGCAACGCCGAAGTGTTCGACTGCAAAGAAAGCATTGGATAACGAAAGAATACAGCGACAGAAAACAGTATTAATTCTTCGCGGCGAGAGTCATAAATCCCACAACGACAGGTGAAATAAACGACGCATCAACGCCAAAGGGAAAGTGCCGAACAGACGGAAATGTATGAAGTGAGAAGCGGCCCACGCGGGGCCGCTTTGCTCAGGAGGCAGGCTTGATGCCGTACCAACGCGGCGTATACACCCACTCGCCACCCTCGGCACGAGGGAACACGCAAGTGGTAGACGAACCGATCAGCACCATGGTGCGCATATCGACCTGGTCGGGGGTCAGTTCGCCAAGCGTGGTAACCCGCAACGTCTGGCCAGGACGGCCAATATCGCGGCCCAGCACCACGACCGTTTCCGGTGTGCGATGCCGGCCGACGATTTCCAGCGCCTGGCCCAGTTGCCACGGCCGCGCACGGGAGATCGGGTTGTAGAACGCCAGCGCCAGATCGGCTTCGGCGGCCAGGTCCAGGCGCTTCTCGATGATCGCCCAGGGTTTGAGGTTGTCCGACAGCGACATCACGCAGAAGTCATGCCCCAACGGCGCACCGGCCTGCGCAGCGGTCGCCAGCGAAGCGGAGACGCCCGGCAGGATTTCTAGGTCGACGCTGTGCCAGCTCGGCTCGCTCGACTCATGCAACGCTTCAAGCACCGCCGCCGCCATGGCGAACACGCCGGGGTCACCGGACGAAACCACAATCACCGAACGGCCTTGCGCCGCCAGCTCGAAGGCGTGGCGGGCACGCTGCATCTCTTCGCGGTTGTCAGTGCAATGCAGCACCTGGTCTTCGCGGAACGGTCCGGCCATGCGCACGTAGGTTTCGTAGCCGAGGACGTCGGTGGCCCTGGCCAGTTCGGCCTTGACCGCTGGCACCATCAGTTCGGCGGCGCCAGGGCCCAGACCAATGACTGCCAAACGACCGCGTGCCCGGCCGATCTGCGCAGCGTCCAGCGGCTCAGTGGTCACCGCGATGGCAATGCCGGTATCCGCCGACACGATGGTCGCGTTCGGCACAGTGTGGCGGGACAACTCGCTAACGCCACCGCTGACCGACGCAAACCGCAGCGGCACACCCAGTTCAAGTGCCGCTTCGCGCAGCCCCGGATTGGCCATGTGCAGATCGCTGGCCAACAGGCACGCCACCGATTGCACGGCGATTTTCGCCTGATGCAAGGCTGAGCGAATGGCGCCTGACAGATCCGCGACCTCGTCGCTCACTGCCACCAACACATTGCGCGGATAAATCATCAACTCATTGGCTGCCGGTGCCCGTTCGGCATGGCCGACATGGATCGACAACTGCGCATGAGGATCTTGCGGCAGCTGCGCCTGCACCAGCCACGGCGCAGCCCCTTCGACGCGTACGCTTTGGCCAGCGAGCAAATCCGAGACGAAGCGCTTGCCCAGTTCCAGATCGCCGAGGGCGTAACCGCTGGGAGGATTGAGCAGGCAGGTGCCGAAGCGCAATTCACCGCTGGTGGTGATCGCCGCAGCGACCTCGAGTCCGGCAGCAATCTCGCGCGCCATGACGTTCACGCCACCAAGACCGCCGAGCAGCGGCACCACGGCGCTGCCGTCTTCGGCCACGGCCAGCACTGGCGGCTCGGCGCCCTTTTCCAGCAGTAACGGCGCCAGGGTGCGGATCACAATGCCGGCCGCACACAAGGCGATAATCGGCGTGTCTTGCTGATAGAGCTCACGCAAAGTGGCGCCGAACTCGTGATAGACGCGGTCCGCGCCTTCCACCCGTTCGGCCAGACCATGGATCAATGCGCCAGGGTAAAGCTGCGCAATCTTGCGCGCAGTCGCGAGGCTGCCATTGCCCAGAATGACAATCGCCGGAACTGGACGGGCCATCAGCCTTGCCACCGTTCGCCGGGCACAATGATCAGCGAGAAGTACGGCGAGGACATCGGCTCGACCTGATCCAGCGGGACGATTTTCTGGTTGGCCATGGTCGCGCGTTCGACGTACAGCGCACGCTCCGCCAGCCCGAGTTCTTCGAGCACCTGACGGACCTTGGGAAAGTTGCGCCCCAGCTTCATGATCACCGCGGCATCGGCATCGGCCAGACGACGCTTGAGATCTTCGGCAGGCAAAACACCCGACAGCACCGACAAACTCTGATTGCGATACACCAGCGGCGCACCCAGTACCGAGGCACCGCCGAGCATCGAGCAAACGCCCGGCACGACTTCCGCTTCATAACGCTCGGCCAGTCGATCGTGCAGGTACATGTAGGAGCCGTAGAAGAACGGATCGCCTTCGCAGATCACCGCCACGTCACGGCCAGCGTCCAGGTGCGCGGCCAGTTCTTCGCCGGCCGCATCGTAGAAATCGCTGATCACTTGTTCATACGACAGCGGTGCCGGAAGCGCCTCGGTGGTCACCGGATACACCAGCGGCAGCAGCGTTTGCGCGTCCTGCAAATGCGCCTCGATGATGCCGAACGCGTTGCCCTTCTTGCCCTTGGCGACGAAGTACGCCACCACCGGCGACTCACGCAGCAGGCGCAGGGCTTTAACGGTAATCAGCTCCGGATCACCGGGGCCGACGCCCAGGCCGATCAAACGTCCAGGTTGCTGCATCATTCGATCTCCGTGGCGAGGGCATTGACGGCGGCGGCGGCCATGGCGCTACCGCCCAGCCGGCCTTGCATGATGACGAAAGGCACGCCACGGCTGTCTGCCGCGAGTGCTGCCTTGGATTCAGCTGCGCCGACAAAGCCCACCGGGAAACCCAGGATCAGCGCCGGTTTCGGTGCGCCGGCGTCGAGCATTTCCAACAGATAAAACAGCGCGGTCGGCGCGTTGCCGATCACCACCACACTGCCTTCCAGGTGCGGGCGCCATAGCTCCAGCGCGGCGGCGGAGCGAGTGTTACCCAACTCACGGGCAAGCTCCGGAACACTCTCATCACGCAGGGTGCAGATGACTTGGTTGTTCGCAGGCAAACGCGTGCGGGTCACGCCTTCGCTGACCATCCGCGCATCGCACAGGATCGGCGCACCGGCGGTCAGCGCATCACGCCCGGCCTTGCCCGCGCCTTCGGAAAATTGCAGGCCGTCGATAGCGTCGACCATGCCGCAGGCGTGGATCACACGGACCGCGAGTTTTTCCAGATCGGCGGGAATACGCGCAAGGTTGGCCTCGGCACGAATGATCGCGAAGGAGTTGCGATAGATCTCCTGACCGTCGCGGATGTAATCAAGCATCAAGGGGGCTCCGTGAGCGGTCGTCGAGCAAGGCTGCGACCGCTTCAATAGTAAGGTTGCGTGCGTGCAGCGCGCCGAAACCCGGCAGCGCTGCATCGCGGAAATAGAGGTCGTAGTGACCGGGAGAAACGGCCAGCAATGTGACCGGCGCGATGTGTGCGGCCGCGCAGGAACGCTGGCAACCGGACAGGTGCACGTTCAGTGTTTGGCCGTGACGTTGCAGCAGCGCCGCCAGTTGTCGGGCATCGCCCTTGGTGTCGGCCAGGCCTTTGCCGCAGCCAGCGGAACCCGTGCAGGCAATCAACCGTGACAACGGCTGATCGGCATCACACAGCAGGCCCAGTTGTTCCAGACGCCGAATGACTTCGGGCGCGTGTTCTTTTCGAACATTGGGCAGCAACAGGCTTTGCCATGGGGTCAAACGCAGGCTCGCGTCGCCGAACTCGTGCGCCAATTGCGCCGCGCCCCTGAGCATGACGGGATCGAGCCGCCCCAAAGGCGGTACGGCACCGATGTAGACATGCTCCGCTTCACGTTGCAGATGAGTGCCAATGTGCAGAGCATCCGGGCTCAACGAACGCCGCCAATCGGTGATCGACTTCAAGGGCACTCGTTCGGCCAAGTGAGCAAGGAACTCTGCTAACGGGTAGTCGGCCAGCAAATGACGCATCCGCGTTTGATCAGGACGCGCCAGTTCAAGAAACAACTCCAGCACCGCAACGACCAGCGCATGCCCCTGCTCAAGTGGCACCGAGCCTGCGGGTTTGTCCGTGGGGCAACCCGCGAAACCGAACACCAGCAACCACTCACCCTCTCGCTCAACCGCAGACAACCACAGATCATGCGGGTGTTCGAGCATCGCCAACGCCTCGCCGCCATCGAGTTGCACCGCAAACTTGGCGCTGAGCTCGTGGAAACGTTCGTGGCTTTGCAGGGTGACAAGGGTCTGTTCCGCCAGCGGACGCGTATCAAAGAGCATGCGCCGATCAATCCCGGCGCTCGGGCTGAGCATCAGATTGCGCACATCGTCGCCCGCAGCGGTACGCGGCCCCAATCCAGCGGCGAGCAGGCTGTCGATCAGTGCTGCCTGTTCGCTGCCGATCCCGCGAATCTGCAGGTTGGCCCGATTGGTCGCCTCGATCACGCCCCCGGCAAACCGTTCAGCCGCGCTGGCCACCGCTTCAGCCTGGGCAGCGCTGATCGAGCCGCCGTTCAATTTGATCCGACAGATGCCGCCATCCAGCGCCGGGACGATACGCAGCAACCCCGGGCAAGCCGAGGGGCGCAAAGCGGTGGACATCGGGCGTTCGTTCAAGGGGGCGACCGGCTGTGTGGGAAAGGCGCTTCGCGGGCGAAGGCGCGGTATTATGCCTGCTTTGTTCGACGGCATGAAAAGCCTGCCCGTCGGAACAGTCCGTTTGAGGACTATATTTGAGGGCTATAGATGTCACCGTGGCTGACAGTAGTAGGAATCGGCGAAGACGGCTTCAAGGGCCTGGGCAAAAACGCCCGGCACGCTCTGCTGCGCGCTTCGCGGATCATTGGCGGTCAGCGGCAATTGGATTTGCTGCCGGTGTGCATCCGTGGTGAGCGGCAGTTGTGGCCCAGCCCTTTCTCCCTTGAACCGGTTTTGGCGCTACGCGGCGAGCCGGTCTGCGTGCTGGCCAGCGGCGATCCGATGTTCTTTGGCGTGGGCGCAAGCCTTGCCCGGAAACTGCCCAACGATGAAATGCTGATTCTGCCGGCGCCTTCCTCCTGCTCGCTGGCGGCGGCGCGAATGGGCTGGCCATTGCAGGATGTGGTCACGCTTTCGGTGGTGGCTCGCCCCATCGCCGCACTCAATGCGCAGTTGTTCAGCGGTGTTCGCTTGCTGGTGTTGAGCAACGACAGCAAGAGCCCGGCCGCGATCGCGACGTTATTGCGTGAGCGCGGTTTCGGGGCGAGTCGCCTCACGGTGCTGGAACATCTGGGCGGTGCCGCCGAACGACGCATCGAGGGTGTCGCCAATGACTGGAACAACCCTGTGATCGCCGACCTGAACCTGATCGCCATCGAGTGCATCGCCGAACCCGATACGCCGCGCCTCTCCCGATTGGCCGGTCTGCCAGACTCAGCCTTCAAGCACGACGGCCAACTGACCAAGCGCGATGTGCGCGCGATCACGCTCGCTCGCCTGGCTCCGGTGCCTGGTGAGTTGATGTGGGACGTCGGCGCCGGCAGCGGTTCGATTGGCATCGAGTGGATGCGTGCCCATCCGAGTTGCCGAACGCTGGCCATCGAAGCCGATGAAAGTCGGCAGTTGTTAATCGAACAGAACCGCGATGCGCTCGGCGTGCCCGGCCTGCAACTGATTCGCGGCAGTGCACCGCAAGCCCTGGACGGACTCGAACGCCCGGACGCAATTTTCATCGGCGGCGGCGTCACCCGCGAGGGCGTACTCGATACTTGCTGGGCACAACTCAAACCCGGCGGTCGACTGATCGCCAACGCCGTCACGCTACAAAGTGAAATGACATTGATGGCCTGGCGCGAGCAGCACGGCGGTGAGCTGACACGAGTCCATATCGCTCAGGCGCAACCGCTGGGCGATTTCGACACCTGGCGTCAGGCGCTGCCGATTACCTTGCTGGACGTGACGAAACCCCTCGATGCGTGACGAAACCGCCGAACAACCCGCACCGCTGCGCAGCGGCCTGACCACGGGCAGCTGCGCCACCGCCACCAGCCTTGCGGCGGCGCGCTTGCTGCTCAGTGGCGTAGAAGCAGACGCCGTCGAGATCATTCTGCCCAAAGGCAAGCGGGTGCAGATGCGCCTGGAATTCTGTCGGCTGACGGACGACGGCGCCGAAGCCGGCACGATCAAGGACGCCGGCGACGACCCCGACGTGACTCACGGCGCCCTGCTCTTTTCCCAGGTGCGCCTGCACAGCGAGCCGGGCATCCGCTTCAGTGCCGGCCGTGGCGTGGGCACCGTCACCCGGCCCGGTCTGGTACTGAACGTCGGCGAACCGGCGATCAACCCGGTGCCGCGCAAGATGATCAGCGAGCACCTGACGCTGTTGGCCGAGGAGCTTGATTACATGGGTGGTTTCGACGTCACGGTGAATGTCGAAGGCGGTGAAGCGCTGGCCTTGAAAACCATGAACCCGCGCCTGGGGATTCTCGGCGGTTTGTCGATCCTCGGCACCAGCGGCATCGTCCGGCCCTTCTCCTGCGCGGCCTACATCGCCTCGATCCACCAAGGCATCGACGTCGCCAAAACCAACGGTTACCTGCACATCGCCGCGTGCACTGGCAATGCCAGTGAAGACACCATGCGCCGGGTCTACGATTTTCCGGAAATCGCCCTGATCGAAATGGGCGACTTCGTCGGCGCCGTGCTCAAACACCTGCGCAAAGTGCCTGTGGATAAACTCAGCCTCTGCGGCGGCTTCGGCAAGATCAGCAAACTGGCGGCCGGGCACATGGATTTGCACAGTCGACACTCCAGCATCGACCTGCCGCAACTGGCCGAGTGGGCGTCGGCGATTGGCGCCGATGAGGCGTTGCAGCAAGGGATTCGCGAAGCCAACACCAGCCAGCAAGCCTTGGCGATGGCCAGCGCTGCGGGCATCGCGCTCGGTGACGCGGTGTGTCAGCACGCGCTGGACTTTGCCCGCAGCGTGGTGCCGACGCAGGTTCAGGTCGAAGTGTTCGCCATCGATCGCCAGGGCGGGATTGTTGGCCATGCAGGAGCTTTTCAATGAAGCGCGTGTTGTTGCTCGGTGGCGTGACAGAAGCCTTGGCCATCGCCCGGACCCTCGGACCGGAACACATCTATAGCCTGGCCGGCGTGGGGCGAGTGCCGACAGATCTGACCTGCCAGGTTCGCGTTGGCGGTTACGGCGGTGCCGAAGGGCTGGCGCAGTTCATTCAGGATGAAGGGATCGACCTGCTGCTGGACGCAACCCATCCCTACGCCGCACAAATCAGCCAGAACGCCGCCACCGCTGCGCGGTTGAGCGGTATTGCCTGCTGGGCCCTGCGGCGCCCGGCCTGGCAACCACAGGCCGGCGATGACTGGCGGGATGTCAGCGACTGGGCCGGGTTGATCGAAGCCCTCAAACCTTTTCGCCGTCCTCTATTCACCCTCGGCCGCGAACCCTTGCAGCACCTGCATGAAATCCCGCCAGAACAATTCTGGACCTTGCGCGCACTGGACGTTTACCCCGGCAACGGACGCTGCGAAGTGATCGGCGCGCGTGGACCGTTTCTGATCGAGGATGAACGTGAACTGTTTGAACGTCGGCAGATTGATGTACTGATCAGCAAGAACAGCGGCAGCACCGCGACCGAGCCGAAGCTTGAAGTGGCACGGCAGCGTGGGGTGCCGGTGATTGTTTTGCAGCGGCCAGAGTTGCCGGGGGTTGATCGGGAGTTTGGGTCGGTGAGTGAAGTACTGAAAGCCCTATCGGTGTAAGACGATTCCTGAGATCCCCATAACCTTGCCACTTTGCCGGCAACACTCTCGGACGGAGCCGGCTATCCACTCCATGGCTTCGATCCTATAGTCCGAGCCCTCTGATCCTAACAAGCACACCGACCTTACTTTCTAAGGACGAGTAAATTCGCCCCGAGTAAAGTGCGACTTGCCAACCTGTATCCCAAGGAATACGATCAAACATGATCGACTTCGAACGATCCCGAGCATTTGCTGACTGGCTCGACTCACTGAAAGACATCATTGGCAAAGCTCGCATCATTGCCAGGCTCCGAGCTGCCGAGCATGGAAATTTTGGTGATTGCGAACCGGTGGGTGGAGCTGTTTATGAAATGCGTGTGCATTACGGTCCTGGCTACAGGATGTATTTCACCCGCCGAGGTGAAGTGGTTTATCTGCTGTTGGTGGGCGGTGACAAGTCGACTCAAAAACGAGACATCAAACGCGCCATTCAAATGGCGCAAAACATCGGTAATGAGGAGTAAATCATGGCCGAACAATTCACCCGTTTCGATGCCGCCGAATTTCTAAAAACACCAGAAGAAATGGCGGCTTACCTGGACGCCTGTTTTGAAGAAGATGCTGGCGACGGAGTGCTCATACGTGCAGCCCTTAACGACATAGCCCGAGCAAAGGGCATGACACAGATTGCCCGTGACGCGGGGCTGGGTCGTGAAAGTCTGTACAAAGCATTGGGCAGCACTGGCAACCCGGAATTCGCGACTATCATGAAAGTGATGAAAGCATTAGGCCTGCGCCTGCATGCCAGCGCTCTCTGATTGCACTGCGACACCACACCGCACGCCGCTTTTTTACTTATCGGCCCTGATCAGGCTAAATAGCCGCGCTTGATCCCCCACCCAACCGGATTTGCCCCATGTCCCGACAACGGCTCGCATTTGCCTGGATCGCCTGCTTCGCAGTGCTGTTCAACATGCTCGCCATGCCGATGACGGGAGCGATGGCGCAGACGGCGAAATCGCCTGCCGAGCAGTTGTTGTGGGGCAGTTTCTGTTCGTCCAGCGGCACGAAGATGGTGGCGATTTCCCTGGGCGATATCGAACAGAAAGCTCCTCAGAGTGACGATCACTCCAACATGCAACATTGCTGGTGCTGTTCAGGTTCCGCGCCACTGGTGGCGCTGCCGGGGCATGTGCCGCAACTGTACTTCGCACATTTCGAGGCCAATCGCAGCCTGCCTGATACCTCTCTCGATACACCGACACCGCGCCAGCAATGGCCGAGCCTCAACCCCCGCGCGTCCCCTCTGGTGTGATTCCTTCTCGCAATTGACCTGCGTTTCGAATCGTTCTGGAGAACTGCCATGTTGAACAAACTCATCGTCCTGGCTGTATTGCTGCTGCCTGCCTGTTTTGCCAATGCTCACGAATACAAGGCTGGCGAGCTTGAGATCGCCCATCCGTGGTCGCAGGAGTTGCCGCCCAACGCGCCAACGGTGGCGGCGTATTTCGTGATTCACAACAGCGGTAAAACCGCCGACCGACTGCTCAGCGTCGACTCGCCCATTGCAGGCGAAGCCCAGTTGCACGAGCACGTCATGCAAAACGACCTGATGAAAATGCAGCAGGTGCCGAGCGTCGACATTCCTGCCGGTGGCAACGTCTCTTTTGCACCGATGGCCTACCACGTAATGCTGGTAAACCTGAAGGACCGCAGCCTGCTGAGCGACGGCAAACGCTTCCCGCTGACGATGCATTTCGAGAAGTCCGGCGCCGTAACGGTGGACGTCTCGGTGCAGAAGAAGCCGCCGGAAAGCATGCAGACGCACGCCCACGCCCAGTAACCGACTGAGCAAAAACGCCCATGCGCCCGCTTAGCGCCAGGTCATCCGCACACCGTCGTCAGCCGTTAAGCCTGACGCGCGGCAGCTGGATCAGCTTGTTCGCCATGTTGATGATCTTTATCGGCCCGCTGATTTCTCAGTCGATGCCGATGGATCAACGCGCCTCGATGTCGATGTCGATGGACATGTCGGCAATGGAGCACGCCGATCACGGCGCGCAAGCCGCGGCCGAGCACTGTCCACCAAAAGCCGACCACCATGCACTCTGGGAAAAATGTGGCTATTGCAGCCTGCTGTTCAATTGCCCGGCGCTGACTGGCGGCCATTCCTTCGTCGCATTCGACACACCAAAAGCCACCACTTTCACCACACCCTCCCCGCGCCTGGGCCACGCCCGGCAAACCTTCTTCCCCGGCGCCCGCACCCGCGCCCCGCCCATCGCCGCGTAAACACCCACCCCGATCTCACACGGTTTAAAAGCAGCCAAAGCAACCTGTGGGAGCGAGCCTGCTCGCGATCGCGATGGGTCATTCAACATTGATGTTGGCTGACCCTCCCTCATCGCGAGCAGGCTCACTCCCACAAGGAATGCGCAGGCTGCCGGCCGTGTCGTTTACGACTGTTCGATGGAAATTGTCATGTCCAGGTTTTCTGCTGACACACGCTTGAGCGCTGCCCAGGCTTCTTTTGCCCTGAACGAATCTCGCGTTCGCTTCAGGCACGCCACCGCCTTCCTTTGCGGGGCACTGCTGACCCCCATGGTGCTGGCCGATGAACACACCGGTCACAGTGAAGAACTGAGCCCGACGGTGATCACCGCCATCGCCCCGAGTTCGCCACTGACCATCGTCACCAATCCCAAGGACCCGCGCCAACCGGTGCCGGCCAGCGACGGTGGCGATTACCTGAAAACCATCCCCGGCTTCGCCCTCGTGCGCAACGGCGGCACCAACGGTGACCCGGTGCTGCGCGGCATGTTCGGCTCGCGATTGAACATCCTCACCAACGGCGGCCAGTTGCTCGGCGCCTGCCCCGGCCGAATGGACGCACCGACTTCGTACATCTCGCCGGAAACTTACGACAAGCTGACCGTGATCAAAGGCCCGCAAACCGTGCTCTGGGGACCGGGCGCATCAGCCGGGACCATCCTCTTCGACCGTGAGCCGGAAAGCTTCGGCGAACTCGGCACGCGGGTGAACGCCAGCGTGCTGGCGGGCTCCAACGGCCGTTTCGATAAAGTGGTGGATGCTGCTGCCGGCGGGCCATTGGGTTACGTGCGAGTAATCGGCAACACCGCGCATGCCGACGATTACCGGGATGGCAACAACGACACCGTGCCGTCGCGCTACGACAAGTGGAATGGCGACGTTGCGGTGGGCTGGACCCCGGACGCCGACACCCTGCTGGAACTCACCGCCGGCAAGGGCGATGGCGAAGCGCGTTACGCCGGTCGCGGCATGGACGGTTCGCAGTTCTTACGCGAAAGCCTGGGTTTGCGTTTCGAGCAGTCGAACATCGGCGATGTGCTGGACAAGGTCGAGGCGCAGGTCTACTACAACTACGCCGACCACGTGATGGACAACTACACCCTGCGCACGCCGTCCGGCACCGGGATGATGGCCGGCCCCATGGCCTCCAATGTCGACCGTCGAACCCTCGGCGCACGGATCAAAGCCACGTGGCGCTGGGCCGACGTGCAATTGATCAGCGGCATCGATGCGCAGACCAGCGAACATCGCCAGCGCAGCGCCATGGGCATCGACATCTACAAGGAGTTGCCGCGCAACAAGGATGCCGACTTCCACAACTACGGCGTGTTCAGCGAATTGACCTGGTACGCAGCCGACCGTGACCGGCTGATTACCGGCGCGCGCCTGGACCGCGCTTCGGCCAAGGATTTCCGGCAGACCAAGGGCTCCGGGATGATGGCGCGCCCTAATCCGACCGCCGACGACACCCGTGCCGACACACTGCCAAGCGGCTTCGTCCGTTACGAGCACGACCTGGCCGACAGCCCGACCACGCTGTATGCCGGCCTCGGCCACACCCAGCGTTTCCCGGATTACTGGGAGCTGTTTTCGCCCAAATCCGGCCCCGCAGGCTCGGTGAATGCCTTCGATTCGATCAAGCCTGAAAAAACCACCCAGCTCGATTTCGGCCTGCAATACAAGACCGAAGACCTCGAAGCCTGGGCCTCGGGTTACGTCGGGCAGGTGCGCGACTACATCCTGTTCAACTACACGCCAACCATGATGGGCACGACCTCGCAAGCACAGAACATCGACGCACGAATCATGGGCGGCGAATTGGGTGCGGCCTACAAGCTGACCAGCAACTGGAAAGCCGACGCGACCCTGGCCTACGCCTGGGGCAAGAACAGCAGCGACGGTAACGCACTGCCGCAAATGCCGCCGCTGGACGCCCGTTTCGGCCTGACCTACAGCGAAGACAACTGGAGCGCCGGGGCTTTGTGGCGAGTGGTGGCGGCGCAAAACCGCATCGACCAGAACAAGGGCAACGTGGTCGGCAAGGACTTCGACAAGACCTCGGGCTTTGGCGTGTTCTCGCTCAATGGCGCGTACCGGATCAACCAAAACTGGAAGGTCAGCACCGGCGTCGACAACCTGTTCGGCAAGGCGTACGCCGAGCACTTGAACCTGGCCGGCAATGCCGGTTTCGGCTACCCGGCCAATGACCCGCAAGCCATTAAAGAACCGGGGCGCACGCTCTGGACCAAGGTGGACATGAGCTTCTAAACGCATCGTCGGAACGCCGCCCGGAGCAAGCTCGCTCCCACATGGACCGTGTTGAACCTGTGGGAGCGAGCCTGCTCGCGATCGGTTGCGCAGCAACCGCAAACAAACAACTAAAAGACCCAAGCCTAGCGGAGCACACGTGATGAAACAGCCCAAACCGAATTTCTACAACCTGGCCTGGCGCTGGCACTTCTATGCCGGTCTGTTCGTCGCGCCTTTCATGGTGATGCTGGCTCTGACTGGCATCATTTACCTGTTCAAGCCGCAACTCGACCCATTGATGTACGGCAGCTTGCTGAACGTCCCGGCCGGGCATCACAGCGTCCCGGCCGATGACCTGCTCAAGCGAGTCAAAGAGGCTTACCCACAAGCCACGATCAAGCAGTATTTGCCACCGGTCAACGCCGAACGCAGCGCGCAATTTGTCGTGCTCAATGCTGGTACCGAGCTCAACGTTTTCGTCGATCCCTACCACGGCGACATCCTCGGCGAGCAAGACGCGAAAAAGAATCTGCAAGCCGTCGCGCGAGCGATTCATGGCGAATTGATGATCGGCACCGTCGGCGACCGACTGATCGAGCTGGCCGCCGGCTGGGGCGTGGTGTTGGTGGTCTCCGGGGTCTTTCTGTGGTGGCCGCGCGGCCAGGCAGCCGGCATCTTGTGGCCGCGCTTGAACAGTCGCGGTCGAGTGCTCTGGCGTGACCTGCACGCGGTGACCGGGTTCTGGGGCGCGTCGCTGCTGCTGGTGATGCTGCTCAGCGGCATGACCTGGACCGGGTTCTGGGGCAAGCAATACGCGCAAGTGTGGAACGTCTTTCCGGCCGCGATGTGGGACAACGTGCCCCAGTCCGATGTCGAGGCCCGCAGTCTCAACACCGCCACCCGCCAGACCGTGCCTTGGGCGATGGAAAACACACCGATGCCAATGTCCGGCGACCACGCCGAACACATGGCCCACAGCGGCACGCAAGCGGGTCCCGCCGCACCGACCATCAGCCTGCAAGACGTGCAGGACATCGCCGTGCAACGCAAAGTCGAACCGGGCTACAGCATCACTTTCCCGACCACCGCGACTGGCGTGTTCACCATCGCCGTGTTCGCCGACGACCCGCGCAACGACGCCACCCTGCATATCGATCAGTACACCGGCAATGTCCTCGCCGACGTGCGTTTCGAGCAGTACGGCACCGTCGCCCGGGCAACAGAAATCGGCGTGATGCTGCACGAAGGCAAAATGTTCGGCCCGCTCAACCAGATCATCATCCTGCTGATCTGCCTGATGATTCTGCTCAGCGCCGTCAGCGGTGTGGTGATCTGGTGGAAGCGCCGCCCACAAGGAAAATTCGGTGTTCCGCCGCTGCGCCACGACTTGCCGAAATGGAAAATCGCGATGGTCATCATGTTTGCATTGGCGGTGGTGTTCCCGTTGGTGGGGGCTTCGCTGGTGGTGGTCTGGCTGCTCGATCGGGTGCTGCTGACACGCCTGAATCGACAAACTGAATCTGGCCCGGCTGCCTGAAGAATGAACTGATACCGAACAATGTAAGAAACGCCAAGAATAGGGGCCGGTGCTCTCTCCGATCCCGATCTTGTTTCCCGCCTCAACAGGGATCAACCTGCAGGAGGCCGTTGCAATTGTGGACATTTTTTAATTCGGCCATATCGATGTCCGTGGATGGGTTGGGTGTGCCGCCACCGTACTGATTCTTGCAAGTAACCGTCATTCGACACTGGTCGTTCTCCAAGTCGATGACCTCCGGTATGTCCTGATCCGGCGAGGTGGCACTTGAGTAGGCCTTGCAGCTTTGGCTAACAGGATTTTGCTTCCAGGCACTGATGCAGTCTTGCCCAGCAATGGCCGTGGCAGCGCTCCAAAGAACCAGCAAACCGGACAATGTTGTGATGGCGAATATCCGCACGTTCAGTATTCCTCTGCCCGTTGACGAGATTTAACGCTAACGCTCGTGAGGGCCACGGTCTACTGTCACAAATGACAGTCAGGCCTGTTTTCTTGTGATTAAAAGAATCTCGGGCCAGCAAACTGAATCGGCCTCACCTTCATCATGAAACAGGCGAGATGCGCGGTTTAGAGGGATCTGTAGACTTCCCGCGCTTATCTCCCGGTGCATTTAGTGTTACTGTATAACTCTAAATGCACCGCCTGACCCGCACCCCTCGCTGCGGGTTTTCTTTGCATAAGTGGTTCACCGCCCCGATGAACAAGTACCTCTTGTCCGGCCTCTGCCTGCTCGCCATGAACCACAGCGCCGACGCGCAACCGTTGACGCTGCCCACCGGCACCATTACCGCCGAGGTCAATGACGACGAAACCGTCAGCCTGAACACCCCGACCACTGCCGGTTCGCGCCTGAACCTCACTGCGATGGAAACCCCTGCCAGCGTCGAAAGCCTGACCGGCGAACAGATCCGCGCGCGGGGTGATCGCAGTGTGCAAGACGCCGTGTCGCGCAGCACCGGGATCAGCCGCACCGGCACGCCGGGCGATGGCGGCACGTCGTTGTCGGCACGAGGTTTTACCGGGCAGGGTTCGCTGATGCAGCTGTATGACGGCAACCGCATGTACACCGGCATGGGCACCGTGACCTTCCCGGTCGACACGTGGTCGGTGGAGCGCGTTGATGTGCTGCGCGGCCCGGCATCGGTGCTGTACGGCGAAGGCGCGACCGGCGCGGTGGTCAATGTGATCCCGAAAAAACCGTTTGAAGGCGAGATCGAAAACCATGTTCGTCTCGGCTACGGTTCCTATGACGGTCAGCAACAGGCCTTCGACAGCGGCGGCTCATTGAGTGACACCTTGAGCTACCGCTTGAACCTCAATCGCCTGCGCAGCAACGGCTGGGTTGATCGCGGCGATTCGTCCAGCGACTTCATCAGCGCCGCCCTGCGCTGGCAAGCGACCGACGATCTGGCGTTTACCCTAGCCCACGATTACGGCGATCAAAAGCCGATGAACACCTTCGGCACGCCGCTGATAAACGGGCGCTTTCACGAAGGCCTGCGGGACAAGAACTACAACGTCAGCAACGACAAGCAGCACTACAACGATCAATGGACGCGGCTGACCAGCGACTGGCAACTCTCCGAGAGCGTCAATTCGACTAACGAGCTGTATTACCTCAAGGCCCAACGCCGCTGGCAGAACGCCGAGAACTACAACTTCGACCGCGACACTCAACAGCTCAGCCGCAGCGGGTATTTCGGCATCGGCCACAAGCAGGAGCAGATCGGTGATCGCCAGACCTTCACCTTCAAACACACCCTGTTCGGCCTCGAAAGCCAGACCGTGACGGGTGTCGATTACAACCGGATTCGCTTCCAGCTCGACAGCAACTCGCCGTTCAATGACGCGTTACCGAATGGCCAACCGATCGATTTTCATCACCCACAGCGCGGTAGTTTTGAAAGCGCCGACCCGTACCGTGATCAGTTCCAGTCGACGACAAAACAGCTGTCGGCCTTCGCCGAAAACCGCACGCAGTTGAGCGAACGCTGGTCGCTGGTGACCGGCGTGCGCCGCGATTACGTGCACGTCGACCGCGACAATCTGGTGGATGGCAGCCAAAGCGACAAGACCCTGACCGGTAATAACTGGAAGGCTGGACTGGTGTTTGCCGTGACGCCTGACACCTCGTTCTACGGTCAGTACGCCACCAGCACCGACGGTGTCGGCGGGTTGATTTCCCTGAGCCCGAGCCAGCAGCAATATGACTTGTCCACCGCGAAGCAGGCCGAGATCGGCGTGAAGCAATTGTTCTGGGATCAGCGCGGCGAGTGGACGCTGGCGGCGTATCGCATCGTCAAAAAGAAACTGCTGACTGACGACCCGGGCAATCCGACGCTCAAACAGCAGGTCGGCCAGCAATCGTCCAACGGCCTCGAAGCCAGCCTCGACCTGCAACTGCCGCACGCCTGGCAACTGCAGGCCAATGCGGCCATCGTCAAAGCCAGGTTCGACGATTTCGAAGAAGTGGTGAGTGGTATACCGGTGTCGCGCAACGGCAATCGTCCGGCGGACGTGCCACGGCGCACGGCGAATCTGTGGCTGAGCAAAGCGATCAATGATGACTTGAAGGCCGGCGCCGGCGTGCGTTATGTGGATGCGCGTTTTGCGGACATGGCCAACCAGAATGAGCTGCCGAGCTACACCGTGGTGGACGCCACGCTGTCCTGGAAGGCGCTGCGGAATACGACGCTGGGGTTGCAGGTGAACAATCTGTTTGACCGGCAGTATGCGCAAAGCCAATACAATGAGGGGCAGCAGTGGATCCTCGGCGAACCGCAGTCGTTTTTCGTCACCGCTGATTATCAGTTTTAAACCGTGTCGCCCCCATCGCGAGCAAGCTCGCTCCCACAGGTTTTGCACAGTCCTTGTGGGAGCGAGCTTGCTCGCGATGAGGCCATCAGCAACACCGAAAATTTCAGAGTAGATGCATGACCTCGCTGAACCTCACAAACCTCGCCTGGACACCCTTGGGCCACGGCCATTGCCATCACCAGTTCCAACTGCGTGAGGCGACCTTGCGCGTGCTCCCGGGTGAGTTCGTCGGCCTGATCGGCCCCAACGGCAGCGGCAAAACCAGCCTGCTGCGCTGTGCCTGGCGCTTCAGCAAACCCGAGTGCGGCGAGGTCAAGCTCGACCATCACAACGTCTGGAAGCAATCCTCGCGCTGGTGCGCGCAACGCATCGCCGTGGTCCTGCAGGAATTCCCCGACGCCTTCGGCCTCACCGTCGATGAAGTCGTCGCCATGGGCCGCACACCGCATAAAGGCTTGTTCGACAGCGACACCCCGGAGGACAGGAAACTCGCTACCCAGGCCCTCGAATCAGTCGGTCTGAAAGGCTTCGAAGACCATGACTTCGCCACCCTCTCCGGCGGTGAAAAACAGCGTGTGATCCTCGCCCGCGCCCTGGCTCAGCAACCACAAATGCTGATCCTCGACGAGCCGACCAATCATCTCGACCCGCGTTATCAGCTCGAACTGCTGCAACTGGTCAAACGCCTGAAGATCGGCACCCTGGCGAGCATCCACGACCTCAATCTGGCGGCTGCTTTCTGTGATCGGCTGTATGTGATCAATCACGGCCGCATCGTCGCCAGCGGCACGCCCGAAGAAGTCTTGACCGCCCCACTGCTGCGCGATGTGTTCGGCGTCGAAGCGCTGATCGATCAACACCCCTTGCACGGCTACCCACGAATTACCTGGATCACCCAACCATGACTTTGCGTTCCCTGCTTTGCGCCGCTCTGTTGCTGGGCAATGCCCAAGCATTTGCCGAGGCCACTCACTACCCGTTGACCGTGCAGAGCTGCAATCGCGAAGTGACCTTCAAGCAAGCGCCGAAACACGCGGTCAGCCACGACATCAACATGACCCAGATGATGCTGGCCCTCGGTCTGAAACCCAGCATGGCCGGGTATAGCGGTGTGACCGGCTGGAAGTCGGTCACACCGCAGATGCAAACCATCCTCGATGGCTTGCCGGAGTTGGCGGCCAAGTACCCGTCGGTGGAAACCCTGCTCAACGCCAACGTTGATTTCTTCTTTGCCGGTTGGGATTACGGCATGCGCGTCGGCGGTGATCTCACACCGCAAACGTTGCAGCCGTTGGGCATCGATGTCTACGAGCTGACGGAGTCCTGCGCGTTCGTGATGAAGCGTCCACCGGCCAGCCTGGAAGACACCTACAACGACCTGCGCAACCTCGGCAAAATCTTCGACGTGCAGGATCGCGCCAACGCCTTGGTCGCCCGGATGCAATCGCAAGTCGCCGAGGTGCGCAAGGATCTGCCGACGGACAAACCTCGCGTCTTCCTCTATGACAGCGGTGAAGACCGCGCCATGACGTCCGGTCGCCTCGGCATGCCGCAAGCGCTGATCGACGCCGCTGGCGGGCGCAATATTCTCGATGACGTCGAAGCGAGCTGGACCCGGGTCAATTGGGAAAACGTGGTCGAGCGCAATCCGCAGGTGATCGTGATCGTTGATTACGGCGAAATCACTGCCGAGCAGAAGCAACAGTTCCTGCTCAACAACAAGGCGCTGCAATCGGTGGACGCGATCAAGCATCAACGCTTCATCGTGATTCCGTATGTGCAAGCCACGCCGGGGATCGACAACGTGCTGGCAGTCGAAACCCTGGCCAAGGGTTTCCACCGCGAATGATCAATCGTCGCTACGCCTTGTTGCTGATGGCCCTTGGCGCGTTGTTGCTGGTGTCGTGTGTGGTGTCGCTGGGCTTCGGTCCGGCGCGGGTGCCGGTGGACGTGGTGTGGCGGATTCTGTTGCACAAGATTTTCGGTGTCGGCGTGCCGGACTGGGCCGCCGGGCAGCAACACATCGTCTGGCTGATTCGCGTGCCGCGCATGCTATTGGGTGCGTTGGTGGGCGCCGGGCTCGCGCTGATCGGTGCGGTGCTGCAAGCGGTGACGCGCAATCCGCTGGCCGACCCGCACTTGCTCGGGGTCACCTCTGGCGCGACCCTCGGTGCGGTGATCGTGGTGCTGCATGTGGGTGAAGTCGTTGGCTTGCTGACCTTGCCGATCGCGGCGTTTATCGGCGCATTGCTGAGCATGTTGATCGTGCTGATGATCGCCAACCGCAACGGACGGCTCGACAGTGACCGGCTGCTGTTGTGCGGCGTGGCGGTGTCCTTCGTGATGATGGCAATCGCCAATCTGCTGCTGTTTCTTGGCGACCATCGCGCGAGTTCGGCGGTGATGTTCTGGATGCTCGGCGGGCTTGGGTTGGCGCGTTGGGAGTTGCTCGCGGTGCCGGCGGCCAGCGTATTGCTGGGGCTGGTGCTGCTGCTGGGCATGGCTCGACCGTTGAATGCGTTGATGACCGGCGAACAGACCGCGGTCACCCTCGGCCTGAATGCTCGCACCGTGCGCTTGCGGGTGTTTTTGATTGCGTCGTTGATGACCGGGGTGCTGGTGTCGATCAGCGGGTCTATCGGGTTTGTCGGGCTGATGGTGCCGCACATTGCGCGGCGTCTGGTCGGGGCGGAGCATCGGCGGTTGCTGCCGGTGTGCGTGTTGTTGGGAAGCATCTTTCTGGTCTGGGTCGACGTCGCCGCCCGCACCCTGATCGCCCCCGAGGATTTGCCGATCGGCATAGCCACGGCGGCGATTGGCGGGTTGTTTTTCATCGGTCTGATGCGCAGGCGCTGATGCCAACGGCTGTGACCGCTACCCCGCCCCCTTACAGCTCATCCCGCGTGGGGTGGGGGAAGATATCCTGAATCTGTTGGCGTCTGAGGCTCCAGTCGGAGCCCAGGCGCCTGGCCTGATTCCAGAAATACGCAGGCTTGAGCACCTGCAAATTGCCGATGTCCGCCAGACGGGTAATAAACACATCGGTCGACAGCACGGTGGCCCACTTTCCTTCGACGAGCTGAACTGGCTGGGTCAGCAGCAATGTTCGCTCCGAGGCCGAATAGGTTGGTGTGTATTTGAGCAATGCTCCATAACGCGTCGAATAGTAGTAGGCGTTGATATCGAACCCTTTGGCTTTCAAGGCATGGGTGTGCGCATGCACCTGGGCCGGAGAGGCGAAGTTTGCGTCAGTTGAATCGGAGTGTTCGGACAGTGTCGAGCCTGCGGCCTGGAAAAGCTGATGGCCGGCCACCAATGTGTAGCCGTCGGGAAAACGTGGCGCTTTATTGCGCGGTGAGGTCAAGGGATCACTCGCAATACGGAAAATTCGCTTGATGGCTTCATTGGGATACCCAGGGTCTGCAATGGGCTCCAGCGCAACAAAGGAATTAGTGCCGGGGCTGCTCAAAATCCCGCTGGCGTGCACTGTCGTTTGACTCTCGTGACTGCCCAGCCGCGACTGCGCATAAAGGGCCGCGTCGTCAGGGTGATGGAATATCGGTCCCAAGGCTGGCGCAGGGCTGTTTGCCCACTGCTCATCGACGGAAACAGAAGGCATGCGGGGCCGCCAGTTCTGGCTCACTTTGCCTTTTTGAGACCAATAGGCGCTGGTCACCAGGACCTCCAGTTCTCCGGACTTGGCCATTCGCTGGATGTAGCTGCTCAACCTGAACCTGCCCTCGCCGATGTCCTTCCAGTCACGTTGCGCGTGCTCGAGCGCGGCAAACGGATTGTCCTTGAATTCGTACTGGCCGAATTTGTCCCGCGAAAGGTCCGGGTCGAAGGGGCTGAGCAACAATCGCAACAAGGCACCATCGGCGCAGGAGAAATAAATCGGCCTAAAGCCATGGGGCGTTCGCGCAGCGTCACGGACCAGACTCACGTCCACGGGGGAAAGGAAATGCCGGTAATCATCGTCCGACAGCTTTTGCGGCGCTTGACCCGCGCACAGGTGAATCGCGCTGCTGACATGGGAAGAAGGGAGTACACCGGGAAAGATTCGCTCATACGCCAACCATGTGCCTTGCACGTCAATGGGCAGGGTCGCAATGAAGACGCCGGTACGGGTATTTTTCAGAATGAATCCAAACCCCGTCGCTGAACGATTGCGTGCCCGTTCATGAGCGAAACAGGCCGCATCCTGTTCTCGAAGGTACATCGGGCTACAGGCCGGCTCGGCAACCGCTCGTGCATAGCCGGAAGTTACTGCTGCGGCCGGGGGATAGGCTTCGAATTCTGTCACGGTACGAGCCGGGCCCCATAGCGGGCTCCCTGAAACCACTTGCAGGTAACCGGACTTTGCCAGGCTTTTTACCCAGTTTGTCGGTGACAGCAGCCCCCGATAGATTTGTTCCTTGATCGATGCGGCATCCAGCTCTCGCCCCGGCTTGCCCGAAGTGCCCAGGGCAATGGCCAGGTCGGCTTTGAATCGTGCCCATAACCCGGCCCGATAGCGAATGGTCGCGCCGTCCGGCGCCAGAAAGTATTCATCGAACGTTTGCCCTTCGCGGGTGAATGCGGTGTACGCGACATCGGCGGAGAGCATGTTGAGATACACCTCCTTGTCGACTTTCGACAGCAGCACCGGCAACTCGCGAGGCACTCGGGAGCGATAGCGCGCCACCACCGAACACCCCGCCGGAAACTGGCCAAGGGTCACGGCTTCGTCCGGGAAGACCCACGGGATATCAAAGTCTTCTCGCAGGATAGCGATCGGATCGGTGGCCACAAAAAAACCATCGGCTCGTTTCAGGATCACACCGCCAAACGCCTTGGCGCTACCGCTCGGTATCTGCGAACGCGCATGCAGAGCCGCATCGTCAGCCGTCAGAAATACCGGGCCGAGGGTTCGCCGTTGCAGGTTCATGCTCGACTGCCAGTGCTTGTCGACCACCCCTTTACTGTCCCAGCAGACATTGGTGCGCATCACCTGCAACACACCGCTGTTGGCGACCACTCGGACAAAACCCGTCGGGGTCAGCACACCACTGGCCAGGTTTTTCTGGATTTCTTCCAGCCCCATGCCGGGGGTGTCGTTGTCGAACAGCTTGGTGCCCTTGCGCGGGACGTATTTGAGCAGGGCTCCGTCCTGAGTCGAGACGTAGAGAGGAATGACCCTGTCCGGGTCCAGCACCGGACGTTTGTTGGAGTCATAAACCACCACAAACAGATCCCTGGGCACAATGAAGTGGTGCGCCAGCCAGCGCCTGGCCGGGTCGCGGGCATGCTTGACCCGTTGGCGCGAATAGTAAAAAGCGTGGAGCTTGAATGACTCGGGATAGTCATAGTCCCCAGCCTTGCGGGAAATGCCAAACAGGCTGCGCAACGAGTAAAGTTTGTCTCTCCCATCGCTGACCGGGACCAGCTCAGTGGCGATGTACTCCTCCTTGCCTTGTTGTTTGAGGATGAATCCGAACCAGGTCCGTTCTTCGTCATGCAGCTCGGTGTCTTTGGCGTAGCGCTCGAGTGCCGCCTCATCGGCCGACCGGGAAACCGCGCCGAACGACACCCGCTCCGGCACGCTACGTTCCCACGGACCGGCGACGACAGGCCCGGTTATTCGTCCCTGGGGCCGCCAGCGACCGTTGCTGACGAGGACTTGTAAATCGCCGGCCGCCGCGGCTTCCTCGACGAATTGCTCCGGCTTGATGGCTCCCGTCTTCATTCCCAGCGCAAACACCCCGGGGGCGGCCTCGGTGCCCAGTTTGGCCACCAGGCTCGCTGTACGAGACCTGTCGGGAGTGAAACCGATCAGGCTGTTTTCGGCCCCCGAAAGATAAGCCGGCAGACCGCTCTGCAGGCTGTTGCGCAGTTCGTCAACGCTGAACATCAACAAGCTGGTCGCGGCATCTTCGACAGTCCATTTCAGCTGCGTAACCTTGGCGACTTCGAGCGTCGAAAGCGCGGGATGCGAATAGAAACGACTGTGCAAGACATGCTTGTCGGGGATCACCTTGTGATGGGAAGTCATGCTGACCGGGTGCCCGGTCAGGTCGGTGAGCACAAACCGCTGATCGTTTCGCTGAAGGATATAGCCGTAATACCCGCGGTTACGGTGGCGGCCGATTCGCTCATGGGCATAACGAGCGGCATCGTCCGCCGAAAGAAACGCCCTTTCCAATATGTTCAGTGCCGATCCCGCCGACTGGGTCGGCGCGAGTTGTTGGGGTTGTTCGTCCATGCAGTGGAACTCCATTGAGTCATTCAAGGGTGATCCCCACTCTCGCACCGCAACGCATTGCCCAGGCGGTACATAGTTACTACTTCGTGCGCTCGGCACCACTTGGACGCATCGCCGTGCCCGCGAGCGTTTTTATGCCCGTTCACGGTGCAACAAGTACCTGCACCGAACGTTCTCGCCCTTGCGCAAAAGCACTTCAGGTCTTAGGCACAGCCCTTGCTAAAGACCCTTTAGTAGTCCGCATCTGCCAACCAAGAAAACTCATAAGTTCATGGAGATCGCACAATGAAGCGTCGCAGTTTGATCAAGGCTTTCACACTCTCGGCAAGCATTGCCGCGATGGGCATGACCTGGAGCATCCAGGCTGCCGAGACCATCAAGGTCGGTATTCTGCATTCGTTGTCCGGGACCATGGCGATCTCCGAAACCTCGCTCAAAGACATGGCGTTGATGACCATCGACGAAATCAACGCCAAGGGCGGCGTCAACGGCAAGATGCTGGAACCGGTGGTCGTCGACCCCGCATCGAACTGGCCGCTGTTCGCCGAGAAGGGTCGGCAGTTGCTGACCCAGGACAAAGTCGCCGTGGTGTTCGGCTGCTGGACGTCGGTGTCGCGCAAATCGGTGTTGCCGGTGTTCGAAGAGCTCAATGGCCTGCTGTTCTACCCGGTGCAGTACGAAGGTGAAGAGATGTCGCCGAACGTGTTCTACACCGGCGCCGCGCCGAACCAGCAAGCGATCCCGGCGGTGGAATACCTGATGAGCGAAGAAGGCGGCAGCGCCAAGCGCTACTTCCTGTTGGGCACCGACTATGTCTACCCGCGCACCACCAACAAAATCCTGCGCTCGTTCCTGCACTCCAAAGGTGTGGCCGACAAGGACATCGAAGAGGTCTACACCCCGTTCGGCCACAGCGACTATCAAACCATCGTGGCCAACATCAAGAAATTCTCGGCCGGTGGCAAGACTGCGGTCATCTCCACCGTCAACGGCGACTCCAACGTGCCGTTCTATAAAGAGTTGGCCAACCAGGGCCTGAAAGCGACTGACGTTCCGGTTGTAGCGTTCTCGGTCGGCGAAGAAGAACTGCGCGGCATCGACACCAAACCGCTGGTGGGCAACCTCGCGGCCTGGAACTACTTCGAGTCGGTCGAGAACCCGACGAACAAGAAATTCGTCGCCGACTGGAAAGCCTACGCCAAGAAACACAACCTGCCGGGCGCCGACAAAGCGGTGACCAACGACCCGATGGAAGCCACGTACGTGGGCATCCACATGTGGGCGCAAGCGGCCGAGAAAGCCAAGTCCACCGACGTCAACAAAGTCCGCGAAGCCCTCGCCGGCCAGACCTTTGCCGCGCCGTCGGGTTACACGCTGACCATGGACAAGACCAACCACCACCTGCACAAACCGGTGATGATCGGCGAGATTCAGGCCGACGGTCAGTTCAACGTGGTATGGCAAACCGAAGGGCCGATCCGTGCTCAACCGTGGAGCCCGTTCATCCAGGGTAACGACAAGAAGCCCGATTATGCGGTGAAGAGCAACTAAGCCACCCCGCACAGCCTGATCGTTCCCACGCTCTGCGTGGGAATGCAGCCAGGGACGCTCCGCGTCCCAAAAGCGGACGCGGAGCGTCCGGTGAGGCATTCCCACGCGGAGCGTGGGAACGATCAATACGCAAGGCCAATGACATGCCCACTGCCCTTTACCGTTTCATCCTCGCCATCGCGCTGTTATTGCCGATGGCCGCGCATTCTGGCGACGCCGAAGACTTCGTCGTCGCCAATCCCATGCAGCAAGCCAGGCTTCTGGAAGCCTGGGCCGCGCAGCCCGATGCCGCCCGTATCGAGCTGATCAACGCCCTGCAACAAGGCGAGTTGACGGTCGATGGCCAACCAAAAACCCTGCGCCTGAACAATCGCCTGCGGGGTCTTATCGATACCGCGCTGGCCAGCCATCAATTGCTCGCCGCCGACGCCAAAATCCGTCTGGCCGCCGCGCAGCAATTGCAGAAAAGCGCCAAACCGGCGCAGTTGAAATTCCTCGACCAGCAACTGGCTGGCGAAAAAGATGAAACCGTACACGCCGCGTTGAGCCTGGCCCTGGCCAATCTGCAACTGGTGGACACCGACCCGGCCGTACGCCTCGCCGCGGTGCGTCTGCTGGGTGAAACCGGCGATCCGCTGGCTCGCACCCGCCTCGAAGGCTTGCTCCAGCCCGGTGTCGAAGCCGATGCCAATGTGCGCACCGCTGCCGAAACCAGCCTGGCCCAGGTCAAACGCAAACTGCTGATCGGCGAGATGCTTGGGCAGGCCTTCAGTGGCATGTCCCTGGGTTCGATTCTGCTGCTGGCGGCGTTAGGTCTTGCAATCACCTTCGGCCTGCTCGGCGTGATCAACATGGCCCACGGCGAGATGTTGATGCTCGGCGCGTACTCGACGTATGTGGTGCAGTTGATGTTCCAGCGCTTCGCCCCGCAAGCCATCGAGTTCTACCCGTTGATCGCGTTGCCGGTGGCGTTTTTCGTCACCGCCGCCATCGGTATGGCGCTGGAGCGCACGGTGATTCGTCACCTCTACGGCCGCCCATTGGAGACTTTGCTGGCCACCTGGGGCATCAGCCTGATGCTGATTCAGCTGGTGCGACTGCTGTTCGGCGCGCAGAACGTTGAAGTCGCGAACCCGGCCTGGTTGTCAGGCGGGATTCAGGTGTTGCCGAATCTGGTGCTGCCGTACAACCGCATCGTGATCATCGCCTTCGCGCTGTTTGTGGTGGTGCTGACCTGGCTGCTGCTGAACAAGACGCGCCTGGGCTTGAACGTGCGCGCCGTCACCCAGAACCGAAACATGGCCGCCTGCTGTGGCGTGCCGACCGGGCGCGTGGACATGCTCGCCTTCGGCCTCGGTTCGGGCATCGCCGGCCTTGGTGGCGTAGCCCTCAGCCAGATCGGCAATGTCGGCCCGGACCTCGGTCAGAGCTACATCATCGACTCGTTCCTGGTGGTGGTGCTCGGTGGCGTCGGTCAATTGGCCGGTAGCGTGCTGGCGGCGTTCGGCCTCGGCATCGCCAACAAGATTCTCGAACCGCAGATCGGTGCCGTACTCGGCAAGATCCTGATCCTCGCGCTGATCATTCTGTTCATACAGAAACGTCCGCAAGGCCTCTTCGCACTGAAAGGACGGGTGATCGACTGATGAATCAGCCCCTGCTCGTTACCGCAACACAAAAAGCCGGCCCCAAAGTCACGATCGCCGTTGGCGCGGTGATCCTCGCTCTGTTGCTGGCGTTGCCGCTGCTGTCGTTGTTGTCGCCGGACAGCACGTTTCACGTCTCGGCCTACACGCTGACGCTGGTGGGCAAGATTCTGTGCTACGCCATCGTCGCCCTCGCGCTGGACCTGGTCTGGGGTTACGCCGGCCTGTTGTCCCTCGGTCACGGTTTGTTCTTTGCCCTCGGCGGTTATGCGATGGGCATGTACCTGATGCGCCAGGCCTCGGGCGATGGCTTGCCAGCGTTCATGACCTTTCTGTCGTGGACTGAATTGCCGTGGTACTGGACCGGCACCAGCAGCTTCCTCTGGTCGATGTGCCTGGTGGTGCTGGCGCCGGGGTTGCTGGCGCTGGTGTTCGGTTTCTTCGCCTTCCGTTCGCGGATCAAGGGCGTGTATTTCTCGATCATGACCCAGGCCCTGACCTTCGCCGGGATGCTCCTGTTCTTCCGCAACGAAACCGGGTTTGGCGGCAACAACGGCTTTACCAACTTCCGCACCATTCTGGGCTTCGGCATCACGGAACCGGGGACTCGCGCGGTGCTGTTTTTCGCCACCGTGGTGTTGCTGGTGGCGAGCCTGTTCATCGGCTGGCGTCTGGCGCAGAGCAAGTTCGGCCGGGTGTTGACCGCCCTGCGCGATGCGGAAAACCGCTTGATGTTCTGCGGCTACGATCCACGCGGTTTCAAGTTGTTTGTCTGGGTGTTGAGCGCGGTGCTGTGCGGCCTGGCCGGCGCGCTGTATGTGCCGCAAGTCGGGATCATCAACCCGAGTGAAATGTCGCCGACCAACTCCATCGAGGCCGCCGTGTGGGTGGCGCTGGGCGGTCGCGGCACGCTGATCGGCCCGCTGCTCGGCGCCGGTGTAGTCAACGGGATGAAGAGCTGGTTCACCGTGGCGTTCCCGGAATACTGGCTGTTCTTCCTTGGCGCATTGTTCATCGTCGTGACCTTGTACCTGCCTAAAGGCGTGATCGGTCTGCTGAAAAAAAGGGGTGAACAATGAGAGTCACTGCAACGGCTGAATTCATGCTCGAGCCGGCGTTTTTTCCACCACTGGAACCCAACCGGGACGCCGGCAGCAGCCGTGACGCCATCGGCCTCGGCCAGCGCGCCGGCCCCGGCCTGAACACGCGCCACGGCACGATCCTGACCCTGGAAGACATCAGCGTCAGCTTCGATGGCTTCAAGGCGCTGAACAATCTGAACCTGTACATCGGCGTCGGCGAATTGCGCTGCATCATCGGCCCCAACGGCGCGGGCAAGACCACGCTGATGGACGTGATCACCGGCAAGACCCGGCCCAGTCACGGCAAGGCCTGGTTCGGCGAAACCCTCGACCTGACGCAGATGAGCGAAGTGCAAATCGCCCAGGCCGGCATCGGTCGCAAGTTCCAGAAACCGACGGTGTTCGAAGCCTTGAGCGTTTTTGAAAACCTGGAACTGGCGCAGAAAACCGACAAATCGGTGTGGGCCAGCCTGCGGGCGCGCCTGAGTGGCGAGCAGAAAGATCGCATCGGCGAAGTGCTGGACACCATTCGCCTGACCCCGTCGGTCAATCGCCCGGCGGGCTTGTTGTCCCACGGTCAGAAGCAGTTTCTGGAAATCGGCATGTTGCTGATGCAGGACCCGCAACTGCTGCTGCTCGACGAACCGGTGGCGGGCATGACCGACGCCGAAACCGAATTCACCGCCGAACTGTTCAAGAGCCTGGCGGGCAAGCATTCGCTGATGGTGGTGGAACACGACATGGGCTTCGTCGGCTCCATCGCCGACCACGTCACCGTGTTGCACCAGGGCAGCGTGCTGGCCGAAGGGTCGCTGGAGCAGGTGCAGGACAACGAGCGCGTGATCGAGGTGTACCTCGGCCGCTGAGAGCTGTGGAGATGATCGTTCCCACGCTCTGCGTGGGAATGCCGCCGGGGACGCTCCGCGTCCCGCTGACAATGCAGGGCTCAAGTCCTGCGCACGGGTGACGCGGAGCGTCACGGGATGCATTCCCACGCAGAGCGTGGGAACGATCACTGGGGGAGGAATTTGAAAATGCTGCAAGTCGACAAGCTGCACCAGTTTTACGGCGGTAGCCACATCCTGCGGGGTCTGACGTTTGAGGTGAAAGTCGGTGAGGTCACTTGCCTGCTCGGACGCAACGGTGTGGGCAAGACCACCCTGCTCAAGTGCCTGATGGGTTTGTTGCCGGCCAAAGAAGGCGCGGTGAACTGGGAAGGCAAAACGATCACCGCGTTCAAGCCACACCAGCGGGTTCACGCCGGGATCGCTTACGTGCCGCAGGGCCGGGAAATATTCGGCCGGCTGACCGTGGAAGAAAACCTGTTGATGGGCCTGTCGCGATTTCCCGGTGCTGAAGCCAAGGAAGTCCCGGCGTTCATCTACGAGCTGTTTCCGGTGCTGCTGCAGATGAAACAGCGTCGCGGCGGTGACTTGTCCGGTGGCCAGCAGCAGCAATTGGCGATCGGCCGAGCGTTGGCCAGCCGTCCTCGCCTACTGATTCTCGACGAGCCCACCGAAGGCATCCAGCCCTCGGTGATCAAGGAAATCGGCGCGGTGATCAAGAAGCTCGCCGCCCGTGGCGACATGGCAATTTTGCTGGTGGAACAGTTCTACGATTTCGCCGCCGAACTCGCCGATCAGTACCTGGTGATGTCCCGGGGTGAGATCGTGCAGCAAGGTCGCGGCGAAAACATGGAAGCCGAAGGTGTGCGTGGCCTGGTTACGATCTAATCTGAAGCGTCCTGACGATAAATAGAAACTATGAATTCACCTCTCCCCACTGCCCTGTTCACCCCCAGCTGGCACGCTGAGCTGGAACTCGGCTACGCCCGATTCGGCGACAGCACGCGCCCGGTTCAGCGCTGGCACAAAGGCCCGCTGCGGGTGCAGAAACATCTGTATGCCGAAGGGCCCGAGGTTTGCCAGCACATCATCGTGCACCCGCCGGGCGGGATTGCCGGCGGCGATCGGCTGGATATCTCGGCCAGTGTCGGCCGCGATGCCTGGGCGCAAATCACCAGCCCCGGCGCGGCCAAGTGGTATCGCGCGGCGGGGCCCGCTTATCAGAAGCTCGACTTGAAAGTAGCCGCTGGCGCGACACTGGAGTGGCTGCCCCAGGAAACCATTATCTTCAGCGCCGCCCAGGCTGAACTCAGCACTTCGATTGATCTGGAAGGCGATGCGCGGTTGTTTTACTGGGACGTCGTGGCGCTGGGCCGGCCAGCCAGCGGCGAACGTTTCGACCTCGGGCATTTTCAGGCGCACCTGGACATCCGCCGCGACGGTCAGTTGCTCTGGCATGAACGCCAGCGCATTGTCGGGGCTGATGGTTTGCTTGATTCGCCGATTGGCCTGGATGGACAACCGGTGTTTGCGACCCTGTTGGTGACTGGCGACATCGATAGCGATTTGCTGGAGAAATGCCGCTCGCTGCCCCATGACGTGCGCGGAGACCTGACCCAGTTGCCCGGGCTTTTAGTCGCCCGTTGCCTGGCCAGTGAAGCGTTGTTGGCGAGGGGTTGGCTGATCGATTTGTGGCGATTGCTCAGGCCTGCATTGCTCGGCCGCGAAGCCGTCCCCCCCAGAATATGGAGCACCTGAATTGCTTTTCTGTGGGAGCGAGCCTGCTCGCGATGGCGGTCTCAAAGCCAACATCTTCACTGGATGTGACGACCTCATCGCGAGCAGGCTCGCTCCCACAGGGGTTTTGTGTTTACAGATCCGAATACCTTTTTTATCTGCCGATATGGATTCCAAACGATGGACCTGACCCCACGCGAAAAAGACAAGCTGTTGATTTTCACCGCCGGCCTCGTGGCCGAGCGGCGTTTGGCGCGCGGCGTGAAACTCAACTACCCGGAAGCCATGGCCTACATTTCCGCTGCGCTGCTCGAAGGCGCGCGCGACGGCCGGACCGTGGCCGAACTGATGCACTACGGCACCACCCTGCTCAGCCGCGAACAAGTGATGGAAGGGATCCCGGAAATGATCCCGGAGATCCAGGTCGAGGCGACCTTTCCCGACGGCACCAAACTGGTCACCGTCCACCAACCGATCGCCTGAGGCCTCGCCATGACTTACCACATCCGCGATGCAGCGCACGCCGACTTGCCGGCGATCCGCGACATTTACAACGACGCGGTGCTCAACACCACGGCCATCTGGAACGAACAGGCCGTGGATTTGGCTAACCGTCAGGCCTGGTTCAGCGCCCGCCAAGACCAGGGCTACCCGATTCTGGTGATTGCCGACGGCGATAACACGGTGCTGGGCTACGCTTCATTCGGTGACTGGCGGCCGTTCGACGGGTTCCGCCACACCGTCGAGCATTCGGTTTACGTGCGCAACGACCAGCGTGGCAATGGTCTCGGCCCGCAATTGATGACCGCGTTGATCGAACGCGCCAAAGGCTGCGACAAACATGTGATGGTCGCCGCCATCGAAAGCGGTAACGCCGCTTCTATTCGCCTGCATGAACGAGCCGGTTTCGTGACGACCGGCCAGATGCCCCAGGTGGGCACCAAGTTCGGTCGCTGGCTGGACCTGACTTTTATGCAACTGACCCTCAATCCTGGCGCGGAGCCGCCGACTGCCAACAAGGAGTAATTTGCCATGAACGCCGCCCAACTGCGCCGCGTCAATGTTGAAAGCTTTGCGCACTACCGTCAGGGTTTGATTGATCTGCTGCTCGACGCCGTCGGCTATGGCGCCAGCGTCGGGTTCATGGCCGATCTGGACGCCACCCAGGCCCGAGCCTGGTTCGATGAGGTCCAGGAGAACCTGAACAAGGGCAACGTGCTGCTGTGGGTGGTGGTCAAGGACGAGCAAGTACAGGCCAGTGTGCAACTGACCCTGTGCCAGAAAGCCAACGGCCTGAACCGCGCTGAAGTGCAAAAACTGTTGGTACGTGAACACGCGCGTCGCCGCGGTCTGGGCCAACAGTTGATGAGTGCTTTGGAACAAGCTGCCCTTCAGCACAAGCGCGGCATGCTCTACCTCGACACTGAGGCCGGCTCCCCTGCCGAAGACTTCTACAAAGCCCTGGGTTACACCCGCGCCGGCGAAATCCCCGACTATGCCTGCGACCCGAGCGGTCGCTATAAACCGACCGCCTTCTACTACAAGATTCTCCAAGGAGCCCATTGATGATTCCCGGTGAGTACCAGATCCAGCCCGGTGACATCGAACTCAACGTAGGCCGCCGCACCCTCAGCCTGAAGGTGGCCAACAGCGGCGACCGGCCGATCCAGGTCGGCTCGCATTACCACTTTTTCGAAACCAACGATGCGCTGACGTTCGACCGCGCCGCCAGCCGCGGCATGCGCCTGAACATCCCCGCCGGCACGGCCGTGCGCTTCGAGCCGGGGCAGAGCCGGGAGGTCGAGTTGGTAGAGCTGGCCGGGCATCGCCGGGTGTTCGGGTTTGCCGGCAGGATCATGGGTGATCTCGACTGACTGATCGTTCCCACGCTCCGCGTGGGAATGCATCCCGTGACGCTCCGCGTCACATAACGGCGGACGCAGAGCGTCCATGGCGGCATTCCCACGCAGAGCGTGGGAACGATCAATGAAGGAACTGCAATGAAGATTTCCCGTCAGGCCTACGCCGACATGTTCGGCCCCACCGTCGGCGACAAGGTCCGTCTGGCCGATACCGAGCTGTGGATCGAAGTCGAGAAAGACTTCACCACCTACGGTGAAGAAGTGAAGTTCGGCGGCGGCAAAGTCATCCGCGACGGCCAGGGTCAAAGCCAATTGCTCGCCGCAGAGGTCGTCGACACGCTGATCACCAACGCGCTGATCATCGACCACTGGGGCATCGTCAAGGCCGATGTCGGCCTCAAGGACGGGCGCATCGCCGCCATCGGCAAGGCCGGCAACCCGGACATCCAGCCGAACGTGACCATCGCAGTCGGTGCCAGCACCGAAGTCATCGCCGGTGAAGGAATGATCCTCACCGCGGGCGGCATCGACACGCACATCCACTTCATCTGCCCGCAGCAGATCGAAGAAGCCTTGATGAGCGGCGTCACCACCATGATCGGCGGCGGCACCGGCCCGGCCACGGGCACCAACGCCACCACCTGCACGTCCGGACCGTGGCACTTGGCGCGCATGCTCCAGGCCGCCGATGCGTTCCCGATGAACATCGGTCTCACCGGCAAGGGCAACGCCAGCCTGCCGGAGCCGTTGATCGAGCAGGTCAAGGCCGGCGCCATCGGCCTGAAGTTGCACGAGGATTGGGGCACCACCCCGGCGAGCATCGACAACTGCCTGACCGTCGCTGACCAGTACGATGTACAAGTGGCGATTCACACCGACACCCTCAACGAATCCGGTTTCGTCGAAACCACCCTCGCCGCGTTCAAGGGCCGCACCATCCACACCTATCACACCGAGGGTGCGGGCGGCGGTCATGCGCCGGACATCATCAAGGCCTGCGGCTTTGCCAACGTGCTGCCGAGTTCCACCAACCCGACCCGGCCGTTCACCCGCAACACCATCGACGAACACCTCGACATGCTGATGGTCTGCCATCACCTGGACCCAAGCATTGCCGAAGACGTGGCCTTCGCCGAAAGCCGCATCCGTCGCGAAACCATCGCCGCCGAAGACATCCTCCACGACCTCGGTGCGTTCTCGATGATCAGTTCCGACAGCCAGGCCATGGGCCGCGTTGGCGAAGTGATCACCCGCACCTGGCAGACCGCCGACAAGATGAAAAAACAGCGCGGCCCGTTGCCCGGTGATGGCGAAAGCAACGACAACTTCCGCGCCAAACGCTACATCGCCAAGTACACGATCAACCCGGCAATCACCCACGGCATCAGCCATGAAGTGGGCTCGGTGGAAGTGGGCAAATGGGCCGATCTGGTGCTCTGGCGTCCGGCATTTTTCGGCGTCAAACCGACGCTGATCCTCAAGGGTGGCGCCATCGCCGCCAGCCTGATGGGCGATGCGAACGCGTCGATCCCCACACCGCAACCGGTGCACTACCGCCCGATGTTCGCCAGCTACGGCGGCTCCTTGCATGCCACCAGCCTGACCTTCATCAGCCAGGCGGCACAGGACGCCGGATTGCCCGAAGCGCTGGGTTTGAAGAAGAAAATCGCCGTGGTCAAAGGCTGTCGCGAGGTGCAGAAAACCGACCTGATCCACAACGATTACCTGCCGAACATCGACGTCGATCCGCAGACTTATCAGGTCAAGGCCGACGGGGTTCTGCTGTGGTGTGAACCGGCTGATGTGCTGCCCATGGCGCAGCGCTATTTCCTGTTCTGAAGGTTCAAGGCACAAGAAAAAACCCTGAGTGCGTCAACACACACTCAGGGTTCTTCTGTTGTATCACCCGTTCCTTGAAGCGGGGTTTCAGCCAGGTCAGCTATTGGTGTCCACAGTAAAGAGCGGAGGTTCAACCCGCTGCAGTTTTGCCCGGTCCATGGCTTGCTGGGTCAGTTGTTTGAGAAGGGTTTCACGCGCCTCCTTGATCAGGTCAAGCTCGGCGGCAAACGCTTCATCGGTCACGACTTGCCCCGGCGCAAAGGCACTTTCAGGTTTACCGAGTTCGGCGGCCAGTATCCTTATTTCTTCCTTCAGCTTCTCTCGCTCTTCCAGGGTCAGGTCCGTGCGGGAGGCTCGTTCGTCAAGAGCAACCTTGAACTCGGTCGTGGCTACCGTCTTGCGATCAAACGCCCTGAAACGTGCGCGATTCGAACGCTGCACATAGGTCCGCCAAAATGGCTGCTCGGCAATCGAATCACGCAGCAGATCGCCCTCCTCCAGCCCCAAGATCCGCTGGTAGGCGTTTTCGATCATTTCGCCGGTAACGCCCGCGATCTGGCGAAACTGCATTCCACGCGCCTGCCAGGGCAGGTCAAGCCGTTCTGCCAGGTCCGTCATGAACGCGAGGTGAACCTCGACCTCGTCAATGGTCCCGCTGACATTGCCTTCAGCGTCGACGCGTCGAAAACGTTCACCCGCGGCCTCGCGGTCGATGATATGGCGACGGGCGATTCGCTCGACTTCATCCAGGCGGCTCTTACCCCTGGCCAACTCGATCAACTGCGCTTCAGTCAAACTGGGGTTGCCCAATTCAAGGGCTTCCTGGACCAGCACATCTACCCCCAGAACGTTGAATAGCTGGGTCGCGCCATCCACGCATTGGCTGCGCGCCGTGGCTTCGGTGAAAAACTTCGTGCGCAGTTCAGCGTCCTTGGCCATGGTCTCGATCATCCGCCACATCTTGGCTGTCAGATCGGTTCGATAGGCGCCACCAGCGGTGAAGTCCGCCGATTGGGTCAGTCGCCTGATCTCGTCGAAGAAACCGGCCGAGTTGAACTCGTCTTCAAGCGCATCCCAGAGCTTTTGTTTCTCTACCCACTCGTCAAAGGTAATACCTTGTTGCCAGTTCAGGGTGTCACGCACGCCCCGTGGAGGATAAGGGCGCTCAGGATCCAGCCCCGCTGACCTGATGTAATCCTTGAGCAGCTCCAGGTTTTCCGGTGACATAAAGGGCGGTTGGCGGCTGAGCAACGTACGTGCCAGCAACTCCGCATCGGCCGAACCTGGCGTGACTTCGGGTATGTGTGTGAGCAGGTTGCGCTGCAGGTCCAGATGGATATGCCGGGGGCGCGGAAGGTCGAACAGCCCTGGTGGCCAGGTGGTCGCTGCGGTGTCGTACAGAAGCAGTGTGTGCAGGTCGGGCATGCGACCGATGTTCGGCAGCAGACTCAACGGATTGCCGGCCAGCCCCAGGGTTTGCAGCTTCGTGCAGCGGCTTAGCATTTCGACATCGGCAGGCGTCAATACAATCCGGTTCGCCGAGAGTTCGAGGAAATTGAGGTGCGGCATGTCGGCGATGTGTCGCGGCAAAGTGGTCAGTTTATTGCGACCAAGGTCCAGGGCACGCACCTTGCGAAACGGTTTTAGAAAGGACTGTTCCGCATCGGTAATACCGGCGTTATATAGTTTCAGGTACGTGACATGGTCGAAATTGCCCTCCAGCGCCGGCATTTTTTTGAAATGCAGGTTCAACGGAAAGCTGCTCAGGTCGAGCTTCTGCCCAACCACATTGCCGAACGAGTCAAACTGTTTTGGCCCGGTACGCTGCCAGCACTGCCTGATTTTTCGGGCGAATTGATTCCTGGCATTCCACTCCCCGACGCCACTGGGACTCAAACGAAAATCCCGGGTCGGCGAATTCACCCACCGCTTCAGCGTTGTATTCAACCGTTCGAATTCAAGTTCAAGCTCTTCGAGCTGCATGTCGACCGGAATCCCTTGTTGGTTGAAACGCTCCAGCAACGCAGTGGATTCTTCCTCCGTGAAAGCGGGGTAGAGCTTTCTGATCCGCGCCTGCGAACTTTGCTCCCCACCCCCGCCAGCGAGCTCACGCAAATACCCCAACATGCCGCCCGGCAAGCGCATGGCTTGCGAGTCGTACACCGGTTTACGAATCGGCTGCTCAAGCAGGATCGGTTCGAATTGCTCGTGGCTGAGTGGTGAACGCCGTACCGCATCCTTGAGCCGTGCACTTTCGTGAATGTCATAACCCAATGCGTTGCGTTCGGTATCCGGCAGGGCATGCAACACCGAGGCGTAAAGATCGTCGGTACCGTGCAGGTGCTGATCCTCCGCGCCCCGCGCCTGATAACGACCATCCTCATCCAGCACCAGCACTTTGCGGATCGGCGCATCCGCCGCCCCTGCGCTTGCGAGCAGATCCCCGGAAAATCCCAAATGCCGAATTTCGATCCGGACTTGCGTCGACCATCCGGGCAGGCTGGCCAGCGTGGCCAGTTCGAGCCGGCGAGTGTCGGTACTTTCCAGTTCATCCAGGTAGAGCCCTTCATACGCCCGGTTCAAGCGCACGCGCTCCTGCGCCCGGCGTGTCTGCTGGCGCAAACGCAGCGGCAGGCGCTGTTTCTCGGTCAGGTGTTGCAGGTCGGTGGGCTCGGCGCTATCGAGTAATTCTTGCGCAACGCTGGCGGGCAGTTGCGGGGAATCGTCCACCAGCAAACGCACCTGCGCGCTGTCGGACACATTTCGACTCTTATATAGCGCGTCGAACAGGCGCTTGTGTTGTTTGCGCGCCTGCATGGCCAATCGGCTGCGCAGCGCGTCGATCCGTGAGGGCGTGTCATTGGCGACCTGTGCGCCAAGCATTTCCCGCAGTTCGGTCGGGTTCAGGGATTCAATCACTCGCTCAGGCAGTTTCCCGGCCACCACCTCCGAGCGGCTGATCTTGATGCTTTGTGGTCCAGTGGCCATGGCGTTGCCATGTTTGACGGACGCCCCGGTGCGATCATCGCCTTCGAACACCTCCAGGGCTCGGGACTCCGGCCAGCGTGGCAGCTCGACCAGAGTCGCCGGCAGAAAACCGGACATCTCCTCTGGCACCTGATTCGCCAGGATTTGCTCGGGATAGCGTTCCGCGTCGGCATAGGTATTGAAGCGTTTGAGGGTGTCGCGCAGCAGCGCCGGCGGTGTTTCATGCTCGGCATGCAGCCGGCGCAACACGCCCTCTTCAACGCCGCTCACCTTCTGGATTTTGGCCAGGGTGGCGGCCGAGTAATCCTCCATAGAGTCGTCCAGTCGACGCATCAGGCGAGTCGTGTCCCAGCCCAGCGGTTGCTCGGTTTCAGCTTTCCAGGCGCCGGCGCCGTTATGCTCCACCATAGGTTGATAAGCGTTGGGCCGGGTCGGATGTTGCAGGCGATGCTCGCCCGTCGCCGGGTCCTGGCGCACCTGGTAATGCTTTTGCTCCAGGCGCAGCCATTGCTGATCGTTGTGTCGATACAGCCCCAGGTCATCGGGTGTGGCCTCGGTCGGCAGCGTCAGCGGGTGCTCGTACGGCGTCAGGTCCGGTTTCCACAGGCGGGTCTTGCCCGTGGGCAGTTCCACCGGTTTGAGGTTGTCGATCAGCGTGCTGGAGGTGACCGGGATCCGCGCCGCCTGCGGGATGGCGTGCCCGGCGCTCATCAGGGCCAGTTGCGCAAAGTTGATGATGACCCCGTTGATGTGTGCCGACGCCTCGTCGCGGTCGCCCTTGCTCCAGTCTTCGATGCCTTCCAGCAGCTCGGCGGCCATCTGCGCCACCATCAGCGCCAGCATGGCTTCGCCCAGCCCCGGCACCAGCATCGCGGCAAAGTTGAAGACGTTCCAGCCGATGTCCAGGTAGCTGCTCAGGCGCTTCCAGCGCGTGGTGGCGTCTTCATCGCCGGTGGGGACGGCAATCGCTCGCGCGTCGCTAAGCGCCTTGTCGCGCTTGAGCCGATACAGCTGCGGCCACAGCTCGCCCGTCAGCCGGTTGGTAATCGGCTCGGCATTCGGGTTCTCCACCGCGGTTTCCCGCCACCAGGGCCCCATGTCCAGCGGTTCGCGCTGCTGCCAGGTGATCCGGCTCAGACGCTCGCGGACCCGGGCAAAGAACCGGCCCTGGTCCTTGTGCGCGACGAAGCGGCTGAAAAAC
>NZ_JBOBDO010000026.1:0-83012 GCF_050586665.1 Pseudomonas sp. ES4
GCGATCTTTTGATCTTGCATTACCTCAGATCAAATCCAGGCGACTGCCAACAACCCCGCCCCCAACACCACGCACAACGGCGAATAAGCCCAGGTGTCGAGTCGGGCAAACTTCGAGTCCTTCACCTGCTTGAAGAACCCCATCAGATGCGAGTCGCCGATCGCCCTGGCGAACATCAGCATTGCAATCGCGCTGATCACCCATTGCAGCGACCAGTGATGCACCGCCGGCAGATACAGGCCGACTCGCATGCACACCAGCATCGCAATCAGCAGCAACCCGACCGCCACCAGTAACGTGGCAAAGCCTGAAGGCTTGAAGGCCGGCCGGGCTTGCGCGCTGCCCTCTGCGGATATTCGCGGGACCGCCGCCTCGCTACCCAACTTGCCGCCCGCCGCCCAATACAGGTGGATCAGACTGATCAACAGGAAGATGGCAGCCATCCATTGCGCGATCAATAGGCTCATGTTCGGACTTCCAGCGTGAAATGTCGCAGCACAATGAACTTCCTTGAACGATTTTGTAAGGGTATTCGTCAGCAATGGCGCACGGCCATCAGCGCTGATCGATGACTTTGCGTCGCCATGGCCCATCCTTTACTTCAATTTTGCGGACACCTTGTCGGCCACATCCTTGGGCACCCAGGCCTGCCACACGTCCGGGTGCGCCTTCATGTACGCCTGCGCCGCCTGACGTGGCGGAGTGTGCTTTTCGCTCATCTCGGCCAGCGCCTTGTTCAATGAATCGATTGGCAAGTCGACCTTGCTGAAGAACTCGGCGATCTGCGGATACTGCTTCTGGAATGGCGTCGACACACCGATGGACAATTTCGAGGGCAGCGAGCGTGTCGGTTTCGGATTCGGGTTGTCGACGTCGGTCAGGGTTTTCCAGGCATCAGCGTCGAACGGCGGCTCTTCAAGCTGAATCAGTTTGAAGCGGCCGAGCAAAGGGGTTGGCGACCAGTAATAGAACAGCACCGGTTTGCCGCGCCGAATCGAAGAACTGATCTCCGCATCCAGCGCTGCTCCTGAACCGCTGCGGAAATTCACATAGCTGTCGTCCAGCCCATACGCCTTGAGTTTCTGTTTGTTGACCACTTCCGACGTCCAGCCGATCGGGCTGTTGAGGAAGCGCCCCTTGCCCGGGGTTTCCGGATCACTGAACACGTGCTTGTATTTCGGCAGGTCGCTGACACTGCGCAGGTCCGGCGCCAGCGGCTTGATGCCTTTCGCCGGGTCGCCTTTGATCACGTATTCGGGCACCCACCAACCCTCGGTGGCGCCCTTGACCGTATCGCCCAGACTCGCGACTTTGCCTTCGGCCTCAGCCTTGACCCAGACCGGACTGCGACCGGCCCATTCTTCGCCAATCACCTGAATGTCATTGTTGGCCAGTGCGGTTTCCAGGGTAATCGTCGTCCCCGGCAAGGTATCGGTCGGCAGCCCGTAGCCCGTCTCGACGATAATCCGCAGGATATCGGTGATCAGGCTGCCACTTTCCCAGTTCAGGTCGGCGAAGTGGATCGGCGCCTGGGCAGCGAACCCCGGAACGGGTGACACCAACAATCCGAAAGTGACCAGGGTAGCGGCCAGCAACCGTCGAAATCCGTTCATGCTTTTGCACCTCGTGCTGTTCACAGCAATAGCGGGATGGCCTGGCAGAAGACCGCAAAGCCTCTGAATACTCAGTCAACTGACTGTAGTAGAGGTTCCTGCTTTCGAGGGAGGTCAATCAATTTTCGGAAAGTTCCTGCAAGTGCGCCAACGCTCTTCGTACCATGCTGGCGTACTCCGCCGGACGCAACGTATAGATCTGTGACGCCACCCAACCCAGCCATGCACCTTGCAAAACAGCCTTTTGGTCGAACAGTCGCTGGGCTTCGGCTTGCGCACGGGCCTGGTGCAGTTCGTGGAAGTCGACGCGGGCCAGGGTCACTATTCGCTGGCCTTGAAGGTCACCAGTTCCCCTTTGCGCCACTTGGCAGCCTTGGCGGTCACGGCTTTCAAGGTTTTGGTCAGGCCTTCCTGCAACTGTTGGTGAGCGGCGAACACCATCACCACGCCATGACCTTCCTTGAATACGATCCCGTGGCCATCAGCGGTGGTGACGAACGCGTAATCACCCAGGCCGTACACCGTCAGTTTGATTTCACGGAACTTGATGTCCAGCTTGCCGCCTTCGCGACTGGGCAATACGGAGGCGCTGAAATGATCGCCGACCTTGAGCTTAAGCCCTGGTTTGTCATCGACCACCAACGCCTCTTCGGTGTCGATCTCGGCAATATAAATGCCTTCAGCGTTCTGTTCGGTGATGTAAACAAAACGTGACTGGAACTGTTTAACCAGCTTTGCGCGCAAATCACCCAGCACGAACAAAGCATGCATATCGAGATTACTTACTGCCAAGGAAACATCCCCACATTTGAAAATGATGCTGCACGCAGGAAAACAGCGCACAGCAGAAAAAAGCGGCAATGCCGAAGGTGTCGCAAAAAGACCCGGGTTGAAATCCTGAAACGAGCAGAGGGCTCATCCATCGCGAGGCTTGAGAAGACTACTGGAACCACACTCACGTCGTCTTGCCCGGCGTTCGTCAGAGGTTGAAGGAAAAATCCCTTCCGACGGCCAGAAAAACGGGACTACCAACCTTAGGGAAAAATCTCTTTAACAAAAGCACTTTTCCGACATATCGCCAGCAAAAAATTGCTTTAGATGAACATCGATCGCCAGACACTGACGGTGATTCTAGAGCAGCGATGCTCATCGAGACTACCCAAAACCACGTACGCACGTCGGTAAAACAACGAAAAGGACTTCATATGTGCACGCTGACACATTTTGCTTACCCTCAGGCGCCTGACACGAACAGCTCGACGCCCCTGCCCCCCGGGATGTTTCAACCGTATGAATACTACCCTGAACAGCTTGCCCGGCCACGCTTTCAGGTCATTCTGGCCGGCAATGCCTTTTTTCATATCAAGGAAATTTCCACCGGCCGCGTCAGAGGTTTCCGCGGCAATCATAACGACGCCTGTGCCCTTGCCCGCTCGCTCGAGTTACGCGGTTGACGGTCCCGCCACGTTCATTTCCATAGACGCTTCGTCATGCCGGCGACTTATCTCAGCCGCCGGCATGCAACTACTGCCATACTGCCCGACCAATGAAACCCGCCCCCAGGGTGGGCTGCGCTCAAAACAACAGAATATTTTCAAGGGAAGGCTGCTACGTGACGGAATTTGATATCGGTGAATTTTTTATCCGGGGCGAAGCCAGAGAAGTCGAAGGCGAATTCCAGGCAGTCATTATCATGCGCGCCAAACCACCGCTGACTACCGTGACGTATCACCAGGTCGAGAAGGATCGCTGGTTCAAGACCTCGGACGTCGCTGCCGTTGCCGCCCAGGATGCCGCCAAGGCGCTGAAGGTTGCCGTCGATGAAGGGGCCTTGAAGGCCTGAGATGGGGTGCACAAGTCCGGGAGCCGCGCTGGATCAGCGCGATTTTCATGACCGTCAGCGTGCTGTAGCAGACCAGGGCCTGCCTCGCCGGCAGAATCGACACCCCGGCCCGTGAGGTGTCTGCGGCGTGCCAACCTTGCACAGATTGCACGCCTTCATGTCGACAAATGATCAGATCAGCTTGCGCTTGACCGCTTCATCCAGCGTGCTTTGGGTCAGATGCTTGAGCAACACGTCCCCTCGTTCATTGAACGGCAACCCGACAATCAGCAGGATCTGCATCCAGGTGCGAGTGCTCTCCTGTTTGACGATTTTACCCAGCACCTTGCCTTCCTGATCCTTGAACACCGTTTCCAGCGTGAAGGTATTGCTGAACGTCGTCGGGATCACGAACAACGTGAACCCCGTCAGCCAGGCACTGGCGATATTGCCCTGCTCGTTGTTGGTCAAGGTACTCGTGACGTACAGGTTCGAGTCGACTTTGTCGGTGGTCACGTTTTTGAACTGTCCGGATTCCTTAAAGGTTTCCAGCATGTTCTTTTCCACCAGCGCCGCATTGCCCACGCCCCCCGACAGTTCACCGTTGAACTGCTGCTGAGTCGTCACGTGCAGATAAGCACTGGGCTTGTCTTGCCTGGCCTGGGTCGGTGGCCATTGATCCACCGGTGGCAAGTCATGCTGGGAGTAGGAAATGCAGCCCGTCAGGGCGCTGCTGACCATCAACAGCAAAACCAAAAAGTATTTATTCATGTGCAGCCAATTCCTTTGACGGTGTACGCAATTGAGGGGTAGCACTCGCCAGCAAGTGAGCGATCAACTCACGCAACTGGGTACCGCCCAGGCGGGGATTGAGGTAATCGGCGTTCCACAGGCCGACATTCTTGTCGAGCTTGACCTGCTCGACCGACCTGGCCAGTTGCTTGCCCTGACGGTCTTCGATGACCAGTTCGCCCGCGAGGTCGTATTTGTCGACGTAGATCGGACCGTCAACCCAGATCCAGAGGGTCAAGGTCACCAGCGCACCGGGAATATAAGCCGGATGCATGGTGCGTTTGCCTGCCAGCGAGGTCAGGTTGAACTTGAGCACCACGTCGTCCTGACCGGCCTTGGCCGGGAATACTACGATTCGCTTGAAGTAATCGCTTTTATCGACATAGGTGCTGATCTGCTCGGTCAACTGCCGGCCACCGGCGACACGCACCTTATCGTCCAGCTCGGGGGCGGAAATCACCACGTCACTGATCTCGGCACTGCGATCAAGAGTGGATGGCGCGGGGCTCAAGGGTTCGCCGATGGGACCCAGCGGGGTGAAAGACACACAACCCGTCAACGACAGGCCTAGCGCGACGGCCATCAGATAAACAAGACGCTTCACTGCATACATCCTTTTCATGCGGGATCGGGGATGCGTCGGCTCGAAAGAAAATCGTGCAAGGGATGGGCAATTCAGTACTGAACGGCGGTAAACCTGAGGGACCGAGTGTCGCCTACATCCTTGTTCGAACTCTTTGAATGGCGGCTCAGTGACGCCAAAAACGCGACGGCATCGTAATCGGTGGACCCCCCGACAGGCAATAGCCCAGTGCTATCACGGTGGCAAATCCACAGAAAGCTGCTAAACCCCTATCGAACTCTTGGCGCGCGGTTCCCTCAGATGCAATGACGCTGCACTGCCGATTGCGCACTCGATGCGACTGAATACTCTCAAGGAGATGAAGATGGATTCACCTACACACGACTTGAAAGGTTTGTTCGACCAACTCGGTCTGGACTCCAGCGAGAAGGCCATCGACGATTTCATTGCCAGCCATTCACCCCTGGCCGACGACAAGAAACTCATCGATGCCGAGTTCTGGACCCCGCAGCAAGCGGGCTTCCTCAAAGAACAATTGCGTGAAGACGCGGATTGGGCGCGGGTGGTCGACGATTTGAACCTGCGTATGCATCAGATCCATTAGCCTCTGATTCCATGCAGGCTGTCGGGTGTTGTGGCGTTCAGTTGCGCCAACCAGGCAGCCCTGCACGCCTGCGCTTCTTCGCGACTTGAGAATGCCGTTCCGCGGCGCTCGCCATTAAGCAGCACCACCCAACAGATGCTCTTGCCCAGCGAACGCAAACTGGCAGGCACACCGCTGCCTATCATGACCGCGACATCGACTCTGCTTTGCATGCTGACCTCTCGAACTTCATTAGCAACCTAACTATGTGGGCATGGTAATGAGTTCATCGGTGAGGAAACAGCAATGCAACTGCACAGCTTTGTTGTTCAACCGGTAACAATGGGCGGTGGATCAGGGGCTGACCTGTTTTTTGTTTTTTGTGTACATATCCGTTTCTGCGGTCACGGCGGCTTATGGTTCCGCTCTTACAGCGGGTCACTTTCGAAAAGCCTGCGCGGCCCGGCGGAAAGTAACCAAAGCGCTTCTGCCCCTTTCGTTCGGTGCCTCGCCTAGGCTCGGCACCGAATGGAGGGGCAAAGCCTTTTGGTTCCTTTTTGGCGTTTGAAAAAGGGACTCGCTGTAAGAGCGAAACCGTAATCAGCCATCACCGCAGAAACGGATATGCACACCAACCTTAAATGAACAGCCGGCCAATCAACGAGGGCTTTCCGGCTTGTAACCCAACCGCAAACCACCCCAATGCCGGCCCTTGAGCATGATCGGCACCGAAAGGTCGTGCATCAGTTCCCCGGTGTCGCGGGTGTAGGTTTGCAGCAGTACTGCCTGTTGATGGCTGCCGCAGCGGATCCCGGTGCGGTCGGCGAATTTGCGTTTGGTGCGGTTCTGCAAGGTATCGACCTGGGCATCACCAGTCAGGGGTTGGCTGAAGACCTTGTTGTGGGTCGGCACATAACCCTGCTGCGTACAGGCGATGGCGAACACCAGGCCTTCATGACGCGGCAACAAGGGTTCCTGGATCGCCGGCAAGACCTGATCGGCGTAGCGATCGAAGCGGGTCTGGTATTTGGCCGGGCTGGTGCCGGGAATGGTTTGGTAATTGCGGTCGAACAGGTCATCGAGGCTCACGCGGCCCTCGTCGATATCCGCTTCAAAGCGTGCCGCAATCTGACTCGCGCCTTCGCGGGCCAGGTCATAAACCCGCTGGTGATAGTCATCCAGCCCGACTTCGGCGAGGCGTTCGCTGATGGTTTCGGCCTGACCTTCCATTTGCACGGCGGCCTGGGCCAGGCGTTGGGTCTGTTGATCGCTGATTGCCAGGTCGCTGCGCATCTGTTCGATGGCGTGGAACAGGCTATCGAGTTGTTCGCGGTTGGTGTCGGCGCCTTTGGCGATTTCCCCCACCTGGCTTTCGACGCCGGCAGCCAGACGCGCAATGTTCTCCAGATGCTGACCGGTGTGCTCGACCTGCTCGACCCCGGTGTCGAGGTCGCTGGACAGTTGACGGATCTGCTCCACCACTTGCGCGGTGCGTTGCTGAATATCAGCGACCATGTCCCCTACTTCGCCGGTGGCCGTCGCCGTGCGCGCGGCCAGACCGCGAACCTCATCGGCCACCACCGCAAATCCACGACCGTGCTCGCCGGCCCGGGCCGCCTCGATAGCCGCGTTCAATGCCAGCAGATTGGTCTGGCTGGCGATGGACTGGATCACCAGGGTGACCCGCTGGATATCATCACTGCGCAGGCTCAGGGCTTCGATCAGTTCCCGGCTGTTACTGGCGCGCTGACTGAGTTGATGCATACGGGCGATCGACTCGATCAGCTCCGTACGCCCTGCCGCGCTGCTCCGATGAGCCTCACTGGCCGCACTGAGGGCTTCCCGGCTGAGTGTCGAGGTGGCTTGTTCGGTCGCGATCATCACTTCGGCGTTGCTGACAATTTGCGCTGCAGCGCCGAGTTGCGACTGCAGTTTGTCGGCCAGTTGCTTGACCGAAAAGGCCACACCGGCGGCAGACAACGCGTTATGACTGGTGGTGTAGGAAAGATCGCGAGTCAACTCGGCAATTGCACTGGCGCTGTCGACGGGGGTTGCCTCAGGGAGGGCGCGCGAGCGCAAGCGAGGTAGCCAGATAATCAGCACGGCCAATGGCAGGCCAAGGTAAAGCGACCAGCCGCCCAGCGTCATGCCGCACAACAACAGCATCAGGGCGATGCTTTGCAGGGTCGGCGTCAACCAAAGGTTTTTCGGCAAAAGCACGGGTGCAGACGATGCTGCAACCAGAGATCCGTCACGCGTCATCTTCGTCACCCATTATTCTGATTGTTGTATCGGCATTAAACGCCACTACAAGGCCATTATCTATGGTCCCTTAGTAGTGGGCATTGCAGCAGATCAATAGAAGTGCGGGGGTTTTTCGCAGACGAAAAAAAGCATCGCGGGCCAGCCTTGCTCCTGACAGGAGTGAGGCTTGCCCGCGATGCGGGGCGTTACGAAATCAGGCCTGACGCTGGTGCTTGTCGATCTGTTCGTGACGCTCTTGAGCTTCGATGCAGTACTTGGTGGTCGGGCTGATCAGCAGGCGCTTCAGGCCAATGGCCTCGCCGCTGTCGTCGCACCAGCCAAAGCTGTCTTCCTTGATGCGTTCCAGAGCCTGTTCCAACTGAGGCAGCATGCGCTGGTCGCGATCGATCGCGTTCACCAGCCAGGTGCGCTCTTCTTCAACAGAAGCAGCGTCGGCCGGATCGGCCGGAGTGTCCAGGCTTTCGATGGCGATGCGGTTCTGTTCGATGCGCTCATGGGTTTCGACTTTCATGTTCTGCAACAGCTCAGAGAAAAAAGCATGTTGCTCGGCATTCATGTAGTCATCCGCCGGCATGGCCAGCAACTTGTCCTTTGTCATTGATATCTCTATAAAAAAACGTGCATTAAGGCGAATTAGGGAGCGTTCCGGCGGACCTGGGTCGGCCATCGGAACGGCGCCGTTTAATTCCAAGCGCCACCCGGCACTCAATTTACGAGGGGCGGCAGTCTAAGGCCGACTTGAGGCCTCAGCAACTGAAAAGACAGCGAATTTGTCCGACAAAGCCCTGAAAGTGCTCTAAGGCAGCCTTTGCGGTGGTTATCGGAGTGCGTTTATAGCAAGAAATTCAATCGAGCGGCTGTATATAGAAGACAAATGGTTGCGCCACGCGGGTCAGGCGTGGCGCATTAGCTGTTTTATCTGAGGCTCAGCGCTTGAGTTTGCGCTTGTTGCGGTACTGATCGATGACCACTGCCACCACGATGATCAGGCCTTTGATGATGTCCTGAATGTAGGCATCGACGCCGACGAAGGTGAAACCGCTGGCCATGACCCCAAGGATCAGTGCGCCGATGACCGTGCCGGTGATGCGCCCTACTCCGCCGGCCAGGCTGGTGCCGCCGATCACTGCCGCGGCAATCGCGTCCAGTTCATAGGACATGCCCATCCCGGCCTGCCCGGTCGCGGCCCGTGCCGATGCCACCACACCCGCCAGGCCTGCCAGCAAACCGGCGATGCTGTAGACGATCACCAGATGCCGCTTGACATTGATCCCCGAGGTGCGCGCCGCCTGCATGTTGCCGCCGATGGCGTAGGTGTACTTGCCATACTTGGTGTAACGCAGGGCGATGTGAAAGATCACCGCGACCACCAGGAAAATGATCACCGGCATCGCGCCGTGTCCGATCGCCGTGTAGGAATCCGAGAGCATGCTCACCGGTTGACCTTCGGTGTAGTAACGCGCGAGGCCACGGGCCGAGACCATCATGCCGAGGGTGGCAATGAACGGCGGGATACCGGTAATGGCAATGATGCTGCCGTTGATCGCCCCCGCCAGCAGCCCTACCCCGAGCCCGACAATCACCGGGATCCACACTGGCAAGTCAGTCAGCGACGGGAACACCGCCCGGGTGAAGTCCGATGTCTGCGCCAGGCTGGCAGCGATCATCGCCGACAGCGCCAGCACCGAGCCGGATGACAGGTCGATACCCGTGGTGATGATGACCTGGGTCACGCCGATCGCCAGCAGACCGATGATCGACACCTGCAGGATCATCAGCACCAGACGCTGGGAGTTCATCAGGAAGCTCTGGTCGCGCACGATCCAGCCAAACACTTCAAAGACCAGGCCAATGCCAATCAGCACCAGGAAAATACTCAACTCGGTTGGAAAGCGCCGGCGACTCTTGACCGGTGCGGTTGCTGGCTTGTTTTCCAGTATCGCGTTCATAAACACTCACCCTTCTAAAAAATCCGGCATCGAATACATACCCTGTGGCGAGGGAGCTTGCTGTGGCCACAGAATCCCTACTCACCCCTAAACTGCGTCCACCCTTGATTTAGTGAACTGCGGACATACCCGAGGCCAATTGCATCACTCGTTCCTGGGTCGCTTCGCTGCGGTCGAGGGTGCCCATCAGGTCGCCCTCGTGCATGACCATCACCCGGTCGCTCATGCCAAGCACTTCCGGCAATTCCGAGGAAATCATGATCACTGCCATGCCTTCGCTGGCGAGATAAGAAATGAGCCGGTAGATCTCGGCCTTGGCGCCGACGTCGATACCGCGAGTCGGCTCGTCGAGAATCAGGATTCGTGGGTTGGTCATCAGCCAGCGCGCCAGCAAGGCTTTCTGCTGATTACCGCCGGAGAGCGTGTCGATGCACTGCTCCAGCGACGGGGTTTTGACCCGCAGCTTCTTGCACATGTCTTCGCACAAGGCGCGCAAAGCTTTTTGCTGGATGAAACCGTGGCCGGCGTAATGCGGCAACACCGCCATTTCCATGTTCTCCAGCACCGACAGGCACGGGAACAGGCCGCTGAGCTTGCGATCTTCGGTCAGTAGCGCGAAGCCCTTCTCGATCGCCATGTGCGGATCGCTGATGCGCACCACTTCGCCGTCGAGGCGAATCTCGCCACCGTCGCTCGGGGTGATACCGAAAATCGCTTCGGCGACGTTGGTCCGCCCTGAGCCCATCAACCCGGCAATGCCGAGGATCTCGCCGGCGTGCAGGTCGAAGGAAACATCCTTGAAAATGCCGTCCAGTTTCAGATCGCGCACCGACAGCAGCAGATCGCCGATCGGTTTTTCACGCACCGGGAACAACTGGCTCAGCTCGCGGCCGACCATCATCGAAATCAGGCTGTCGCCGTCCATGCTGTCGGCCCGTTGCAGGCCGATGTAGGCGCCGTCGCGGAACACCGCCACTTCATCGGCGATGCTGAACACTTCGTTCATTTTGTGGGTGATGTAGATGATGCCTTTGCCCTGGCTCTTGAGGTCGGCAATGATCGAGAACAGATGCGCGACTTCCTTGTCGGTGATGGCCGAGGTCGGTTCATCCATGATCAGGATGTCGGAATCGTAGGACACGGCCTTGGCGATCTCGACCATCTGCCGTTCGGCAATGCTCAGGTTGCCGACCAGCTCTTCTGGATCGAGGTTGATCCGCAGGCGTTCCAGCAGTTTCGCCGTGCAGCGGTGCATTTCACGGTGGTCGATCATATGGAAACCGTTGAGCTGCTCACGGCCGATCCAGATGTTCTCGGCGATGCTCATGTGCGGCATCAGGTTGAGTTCCTGGTGGATCATCGCGATCCCGGCCTGGAGCGCAGCCAGTGGCGTTTCGAAAACCACCGGTTTGCCGCGCAGGCGTAATTCACCGGCGTCCGGTTGATAGATGCCGGCAATGATTTTCATCAGGGTGGATTTGCCCGCGCCGTTTTCGCCCATCAGCGCCAGCACGGAACCGGGACGTACCCGAAGCTGTACATCGGACAAGGCCACCACACCGGGAAATCCCTTGCTGACGTTGATGATCTCCAGCAGGTACGGCTCATCGACAGGTGTTGCAGCTGGCTGGATACCCACCAACGGGGTGCTCGAAGCAGTCGCTGAAGCGAACATGATCAGGTACTCCATCAGCAAGGTCGCGGTCGCAACCTTGCGTGTTTATTGTTGTTATTGAACGGACGGGGCTATTTGAACGTGTCGACGTTTTGCGGGGTGATCAAGCGGTATGGCACCCACACGGCCTGTTCGACCGGCTCGTTTTTGGCCATTTTCACAGCGGTGTCGATCGAACCGTCGGCCTGACCCTTGGCATCCTGGAACACCGAGACGGCCATGTTGCCTTTCTTGATCGCATTCAGACCGTCCGGCGTTCCGTCGACACCGGCGATCAGCACACTGCCTTTCTCGACGCCGGCCTGTTGCAGGGCCATCGCAGCACCAATGGCCATTTCGTCGTTGTTGGCGATGACCGCGTCGAACTTGCGGCCCTGGGTCAGCCAGTCGTTGACCAGGGTCATGCCCTTGTCCCGCAACCAGATACCAGTCTGCTCTTGCTCGATCTTGATGTTCGGGTATTTGGCCAGAACGTCTTTGACGCCCTTGGTGCGGTTGGTGGTGGAGTTGTTCGCGAGGTCGCCCAGCAGAATCACGATGTCGCCCTTGCCGCCCATTTTGTCGGCCAGGTACTGCATCTGCATTTCACCGGCCTCCAGATCGTTGGAGGCGACAGTGACCACGCCTTTGGGCAGCTTCAGGTCATCGGGGCGGCGGTTGACGTAGACCAGCGGGATGCCGGCCTTGACCGCGGCTTCAGTGATTTTTTTGGTGGCGGCGGTATCCACCGGGTTGACCACGATGGCATCGACCTTCTGGCTGATGAAGCTTTCGACCTGGCTCAACTGCTTGACCACGTCGCTGCGGGCGTCTTCGAATTGCAGCTGCACGCCCTCTGGGTAGGACTTGGCTTTCTTGTCCATGGATTCGCGCAGGTAGGTCAGCCAGGTGTCATCGAATTGGGACATGCTGACGCCGATCTTCATATCGGCAAGCGCCGCGCCACTGGCGAACATCAGGGACAAGGCAAGTGAGGCGAAGCGGATCTTGGTCTTCATGAAAAGTCTTTCTCCACATTCTTGTTGGTTTTATGGATGAGGCGTGACGATTTCAGTAAGCAGGCAAGCGGGAAAAGGGTTGAAACAGGTGGCGAGGCAGGTCGCTGGAAATGACTCTATTAGAATATAATTTCTATATCAACTCATTTTAGAATTTTATTCTAATTTTATTCCATGACTCTTGAACGGGCTCAATTCCACCGCCTGATGCCGCTCGGCACTCAGTCGCGCAGCGTCTAGCACGCGGGTGGTCGCCAGTGCATCACGGGCATCCACGGGCAGTGGGCCACCGCTCTGCAACGCGGTTTGTAGCTGTAAATAGAACTGATTCCAGCAGCCGCGCTCGGAAGGAACCCGCTCGCGCACTTCGCCCTGCTCGAACCAGCCCCAACGGCGATGCTCTTCAACGCCCCAGCGCTCACCTTCGGTTTTCGGCGAGAGCCCGGCGAGCGCCGATGCTTCTTGCCCGTCCAGGCCATCGACGCTGTAACAGCCTTGGCTGCCGGTCACCCGAAAGCGCGGGCCAGGGGTGTTTTGCAGGCAACTGCCACCCAGGTGGGAGGTGACGCCACTGGCGTGGGTCAGTGACATAAAGAAGCCGTTATCGAAAACCTGGCCTTTTTCCAGGTAATCCAGTTCGGCGTAGACCCGTGTCACCGGGCCGAACAACAGCAACGCCTGATCCACCAGATGGCTACCGAGATCACGCAGGAAACCACCGCCACTGCCGTTGTTCACCGCCTGCGGCGAGTAACGCTCGATCCGCGATTCGAAACGGGTCACCTGGCCCAGCGCACCGGATTCGATGAGTTTGCGCACAGTCAGGAAGTCCGAATCCCAGCGCCGGTTCTGGTAGACGCTGAGCTGCACGCCCTGGCGCTCGGCCATGGTGATCAGGGTTTGCGCCTGTTGCGCATCGGCCGCAAACGGTTTGTCGCTGACCACCGCTAAACCGTGTTCAATGCCATCGAGCACCAATGCCGGGCGGCCCTTGAGTGGCGTCGACACCACCAGCACATCGATCCCGGCCTCCACCAGTTGGCCGATGCTGTCGAACGCCGGCACCCCAGGGTACTCGGCCGCCAGCAACTGTCGGCGCTCCGCTGAACGGGTGACCACACCCACGAACGTCGCCGCCGGCAAACTGCTGATCAGCGGAGCATGGAAAAACCGGCCGCCATGGCCGTAACCGACAAGTCCGATACGCATATTGTTCTCCTGATGATCGTTCCCACGCTCTGCGTGGGAACGATCATTACCGGGGGTTAGCCGTAGAAGTGTGGGCGGTCAGGGAGGGCAACTTTGACGATGGCCCCGCTGTTCTGGGCTTCGATGCACGCGTCTGCTGCGACGGCGGCGGCAAAGCCATCCCACGCCGACGGGCCACCGACCTGCCCGGCCCGCACACCATCGATGAACGCCTGCAACTCAACGTCGTACGCGGCAATAAACCGATCCTTCCAGTCCATCAGAATCGCATTGGACAACTTCGCCCCGCTGCGCAACTGAACCTGCGACGGCTCCGGCAGTTTGGCGATGCCGGTCTCCCCCACCACTTCGCACTGGATGTCGTAGCCGTATTGGCAATTAACGAACACCTCCACATCGATGCGCGTGCCCTTGGCGGTTTCCAGCAGCACGATCTGTGGGTCTTTCAAATGCGCGAGGGCCTTGCTGCTCTTGCGCGGGAACACCACTTGCACCGAGACGTAATCGTCATCGAGCAACCAGCGCAACACATCCAGCTCATGGATCAGCGTGTCGGTGATCGCCATGTCGGTCTTGTAGTTTTCACCCACGGTCGGGTTGCGGTGCGCGCAGTGCAACATCAACGGCTCACCAATCTGCCCGCCGTCGATCACCGCTTTGAGTGCTCGATAGCCCTCGTCATACGGGCGCATGAAACCAACCTGCACCAGGCGTTTGCCGTGGGCCACTTCGGCCTCGACGATTTTCCGACAGCCTTCAGCGGTGACCGCCAGCGGCTTCTCGCAGAACACCGGCTTACCCGCCGCAATCGCCGCCAGCACAAACGCTTCGTGGCTCGGGCCCCAGGAGGTGACGAGGATCGCTTCGACCTCCGGCGCCTGGATCAGCGCGTGGCCGTCGGGATAGACCTCGGCGGTGAGTTTCAGGTCGGACACGACCTTCGCGGCTTGCTGCAAGTTGATGTCGGTCACCGCAACGACCTGGCTATTAAGCAAGGTCTGGCTGCAACGACGGATATGGTCCTGGCCGATGGCCCCGGTGCCGATGACGCCAAGCTTCAAAGACATGTCTGTTCTCCTGTTGGAATTTTTGTAGAGCAATCAGTACTGACGGGCCTTTGCCAGTCGTTCATTCAGGGTCTTGGCCACCGCATCGGTGCGGGCACTGGTGGAGACTTGCGCCACGCCGACTCGCCACCACGACAGGTAGCCATGAATCATGGTTTTGGGCAGGACCTTGATATCGATCAGCGTCGACACCGTCTGCAATCGCGCATCGGCCAATGCGGCGTGCAACTCTTCAACGGTGTGCACTTTGTAGGTTTTGCAGCCATAAGCCGCCGCGCTCATGGCGAAATCCACCGGCACGAACCCGCCGTCGAGCTTGCCGGTTTCCGGGTTGCGGAACCGGAACTCGGTGCCGAAGCTGTCCATGCCGTGTTCCATCTGCAAATTGTTGATGCAACCGAAAGTCATGTTGTCCAGCAGGACCACGTTGATCTTGCGTCGCTCCTGAATCGAGGTCGCCAGTTCCGAATGCAGCATCATGTAAGAGCCATCGCCGACCAGCGCATAGACCTCGCGATCCGGCTCGGCGAGTTTCACGCCCAGTGCGGCGTTGACCTCGTAACCCATGCAGGAATAGCCGTACTCGACGTGATAGGTGTTCACGCCCTTGCTGCGCCAGCTGCGCTGCAAGTCGCCGGGCAGGCTGCCGGCGGCGGCGACGATCACGGCGTCATCGGCGAGGGTTTCGTTGAGCACGCCGAGCACGCGGCTCTGGGTCAGGCAGGAACCGGTCAGCTCGATGAATTCGCGCAGCACCGCCGGGTCCATGTGGTCGTTGATTTCCGGGATGAAGTCTTTGCCCTGGTATTCGACCTGATAGAGGCGGTCGACTTCCTCGTCCAGTTGCGCCTTGGCCTGACGCGGTTGATCGCCCCACGCAGAACGGTAGTCGCCCAAGGCTTCAGCCAAGGCTTGCAAGCCGACTCTGGCGTCCGCCAGCAGTTGCACACCGTCGAGTTTCAAGGCATCGCAGGGGCTGATGTTCAGATTGAGAAATTGCACGTCGGGGTGCTGGAACAGGGATTTCGACGCGGTGGTGAAATCGCTGTAGCGGGTGCCGATGCCGATGATCAGATCCGCGTCTTTGGCCAACAGATTCGCCGCCAGGCAACCGGTTTCGCCAATGCCGCCGATGTTCAGCGGGTGACTGGATACCACCGCACTCTTGCCGGCCTGGGTTTCGGCGAAGGGAATATCGAAGCGCTCGGCAAACGCCTGCAAGGCAGCATTGGCGCCGGAGTATCTGACCCCGCCACCGCAAATGATCAGCGGCTTGCGCTTGCCTTTGAACAGCGCCAGCGCATCACCGAGCATCGCTTCTGTCGCCGGACGACGCTCGATGCGATGCACGCGTTTTTGCAGGAAGTAATCGGGGTAGTCGTAGGCCTCGGCTTGCACATCTTGTGGCAAGGCCAGGGTCACCGCGCCGGTTTCGGCAGGGTCGGTGAGCACGCGCATGGCGTGGATCGCCGCCGTCATGAGTTGCTCGGGACGGTTGATGCGGTCCCAGTATTTGCTCACGGCCTTGAACGCGTCGTTGGTGCTGATGCTCAGGTCGTGGAACTGCTCGATTTGTTGCAGCACCGGGTCTGGCTGGCGACAGGCGTAAACGTCGCCGGGCAACAGCAGCAAGGGAATGCGGTTGGCGGTCGCCGTCGCAGCGGCGGTCAGCATGTTCGCCGCGCCCGGGCCTACCGATGAGGAGCAGGCGTAGATCTTGCGCCGCAGGTGTTGCTTGGCGAAACCGATGGCCGCGTGGGCCATGCCTTGCTCGTTGCGCCCCTGATGGACGATCAGGTCGCCGCTGTCCTGCTCCAGCGCTTGCCCCAGGCCCAGCACATTACCGTGGCCGAAAATGGTAAAGATCCCGGCGACAAATTTGCTTTGAACCCCATCGACCTCGATGTACTGGTTATCGAGGAATTTCACCAAGGCCTGGGCCATGGTCAGTCGTGTTGTGGTCATGCTTGCACCTTCCTTTGAAGCTAAATCCGGTGTGGGCTGTTGAATGCGATCAACTGTGGGAGCGGCAGTGCGGCGACCCGACTTGCCCGCGATAGCGATCTACCTGACACATCAATGTTGAATGTGCTGCCGCCATCGCGGGCAAGCCCGCTCCCACAGGGTTCTCCATTAACCTTGGGATTTCTGCAGGTGATCCATACTCGCGCCAATCGCCGTCTGGATATCCGCCAGGCCATGGACGCTGTCGGCGAACGGCTCGAACGACAGGTAGCCGCTGTAGCCAGTAGCGAGCAAGGTCTCGATCTGCGCCGCGTTGCCGAGGATATCGCCCTCGCCCACCAGCACCCGATGGCCGTCGCGGATTGTCGCCAGTGGCGCCTCGGCATCTTCGACGCCGGAGATGTGCACCAGCCCGGTCAGCTCGGGGAAGAATTCATGTTCGCTGGCCAAGTGATGGTGAAAGGTGTCATGCACCAGACGGAACACATCCAGCCCACCGATGGCCTTGATCGCGTCGACCGCCGTGCGTTTGCGCCGCAACGAGCACTCTTCGAAACCCAGCGGTTCGATGAAACCGAGGATGCCGTGATCGCGCAGGATCGGCGCCAGTTCAGTCAACGCCGTGCGCAGGCCCGAAGCACGTGCGGCCTCGGTACGCGGGTCGGCACGGTCGTTGAGCGGGCACATGACCAGCCCTCGGGCGCCGCAATCACGGGCATAAGCGGCCAGCTTCAAGGCGTGCGCACGGCGCTCGTCATTCCACACATCAAACGGATACAGCGCGTTGATCGACAGCACCGTGATGCCTTTGGCGGCGCACAACTCACGGACGCGCTCGGGGGCGGTGCCGTCTTCGATCTCGACGCCTTTAAGGTCGTTGCGAATTTCGATGGCGTCGGCCTTGAGGGTCACCGCCAGCTCGATGAACGCGGGCAGGGACAAACGTGGGGCGACCATACGGTTCAGGGCGAAACGCAGGGGCTTGCTCATTATTGTTGTTCTCCGCACAGGTGAATTAGTTGGCCGTCGGCATGCTGAATTCAGGGCCCTTGGCAATGCTGTCGGGCCAGCGCTGCATCACGCTTTTGTAGCGGCTGTAGAAGCGAATGCCTTCCTCGCCGTAAGCGTGGTGATCGCCAAACAGCGAGCGCTTCCAGCCGCCGAAAGAATGCCAGGCCATCGGCACCGGAATCGGCACGTTGATGCCGACCATGCCGACCTTGATCGTGCGGGCGAAGGCCCGGGCGATGCCGCCATCGCGGGTGAAACAGGACACGCCGTTGCCGAACTCATGGGCGTTGATCAACGCGACGGCACTGGCGAAGTCCGGCACCCGAACGATGCCCAGCACCGGGCCGAAAATTTCCTGTTGGTAGATGCTCATCTCGGTCGTGACGTTATCGAACAGTGTCGCGCCGACGAAGAAACCGTTTTCGGCGCCCGGCACCTTGAAGTTGCGACCATCGACAATCAGCTGCGCGCCCTGGGCCACGCCTTCGTCGATGAAACCTTCGACTTTGGCCTTGTGCTCGGCCGTCACCAACGGCCCCATGTCGCTGTCGCCCTTCAGGCCGTTACCGACTTTCAGTTGATCGATACGCGGCAGCAGTTTGGCAATCAACTGATCGCCGACATCGCCCACCGCCACGGCAATCGAAATCGCCATGCAGCGCTCGCCGGCCGAGCCGTAAGCCGCGCCGATCAAGGCATCCGCCGCTTGATCCAGATCCGCATCCGGCATGACGATCATGTGATTCTTCGCCCCGCCCAGCGCCTGCACACGCTTGCCGCGGGAGGTGGCTTGCTGGTGGATGTACTCGGCAATCGGCGTCGAGCCGACAAAGGAAATCGCCTCGATGTCCGGGTGTTGCAGCAACGCGTCGACGGCAGTCTTGTCGCCCTGGACCACGTTGAACACACCGTCCGGCAACCCGGCTTCGCTCAACAGACGGGCCATCAGCACACTGGCGGACGGGTCGCGCTCAGACGGTTTGAGGATGAAGCAGTTACCGGTGATCAGCGCCAGCGGAATCATCCACAGCGGCACCATCACCGGGAAGTTGAACGGTGTGACGCCAGCACACACGCCCAGTGGCTGACGCAGGTTCCAGTTATCGATGCCGCCGCCGATGTTGTCGCTGAACTCGGTTTTCAGCAGGTTCGGCGCACCGCAGGCGTACTCGACGATTTCGATGCCCCGGGTGACTTCGCCCTTGGCGTCGGAAAACACTTTGCCGTGTTCGCGGCTGATGATTTCTGCCAGCTCATCGTGATGTTGGTCGAGCAATTCCTTGAACTTGAACATCACCCGCGAACGGCGCAGGGACGATTGTTCGGACCAGGCCGGAAAGGCTTTCAGGGCCGAGGCGACCGCTTCGTCGACGGTCTTCTGGCTGGCCAGCCCGACGCGTGCCTGAATGCTGCCGGTGGCCGGGTTGAAAACGTTGCCGAACCGTTCGCTGCTGCTGTCTTGCACTTGACCGTGGATGTAGTGGCCGATGATCGGGGCGTTGCTCATTGATCGTGTTCTCCGTGCAGAGGTTGGAATTCAGAGATCCATCAGCCAACTGTGCTGCGGATCGTTATGGAACTGCCAGACGCGTTTGGGTCCGGCCATCACGTTCAGGTAGTACGACTCGTAGCCATACGGCACGCTGACCGGGTGATAGCCTTTGGGTACAACCACGAGGTCACTGTTTTCCACGGCCATGGCCTGATCGATGCTGCGATCGTCGGTGTACACCCGCTGGAACACGAAGCCCTGGGGCGGGTTTATCTGGTGGTAATAGGTTTCTTCGAGAAAACTCTGGTGCGGCAAATCGTCGGTGTCGTGTTTGTGCGGCGGGTAGCTCGACGAGTGCCCGGACGGCGTGCGCACTTCCACCACCAGCAGCGAATGGGCCGGCTCGGAGTCCGGCAGAATGTCGCAGACGTAACGGGTGTTGGCGCCTTTGCCGCGCACGCTGCGCTTCATGGCGTCGGGTTTGATCAGCCGTGGGCCGAGGTTTTCGGCGGTCGAACCGGGGGCGGCGCAGACAGCGATTTGCACATCACTAAGCGCGACCACTTGCGCCTGACTGCCCGGTGGCAAGTACGCGGCGAAGGGTGATTTGTCTTCGAACACAGACTGACGATCGCCGATGTTGTCCCAGTCGAACGCCCCCTGCCCCGGCGCTTCACCCTTGATGCTGACCCGGCCACTGAGCAGCACCAGACACAGTTCCTTATCACCGGCCGACACCGGCAAGGTCTCGCCCAGACTCAAGCGATAAGCGGCGAAGCCGACGTATTCCAATTCACCTTTCCCCAGCTCGACCATGGTCCGGCCACGGGCGTTGCTTTTGACCAGCAGGCTCATATCGCAACCCTCTCGTCGAGCAGCGCACGCAAGGTGTCGTAGCCTTTTTTGGCGTAGACATAACTGGGCGCCACCGCCGGGTCCTGTTCCGCCTCGACCACCAGCCAGCCGTGGTAACCGGCTGCCAGCAGCACGTCGAGCAAGGCGCCGAAGTCGATGTCACCGTCGCCGGGCACGGTGAAGGTGCCGTTGATGATGCAGTCCGGGAAACTCCACAGGTTGTTGCGCGCCAGTTGCACCACCGGTTTGCGCACGTCCTTGAAATGCACGTGGCAGATGCGTTCGATGTGTTTGCGCAGCACCTGCAACGGTTCGCCGCCACCCATGTAGCAATGGCCCGAATCGAACAGCAGACCGACTTCGCTGCCAGTCAGCGCCATCAGTTTGTCGATGTCGGCCGGGGATTCGACGTAGGCGCCCATGTGATGGTGGTAGGCCAGGCGCACACCTTGGGACAAGGTGAAGCGCGCCAGTTCGGTGAGCTTGTCGGCGTATTCCTGCCAGGCGTGTTCGGTGTGGAATCGCGGGCGTTCCACCAACGGAATGCGCTGGCCTTGAATGGAGTCGGCGACTTCGCCGTACACCAGCACCTTGGCGCCGTTTTTGGCCAGCAGCTCGACATGGCTGCCAATGGCATCAATTTCTTCGGCCACCGAGCGGCGGGCCAGACGGCTGGAATACCAGCCGGACACCAGCGCCAGGTCATAAGGGCGCAGTACGTCGCCGACACCTTTGGCGTCCTTGGGGAATTTGCCGTTGAGTTCGAAACCTTCGTAGCCGATTTCCTTGCCTTCGCTCAGGGCGGTGCTCAGCGGCGTCTCGCCACCGAGGGACGGCAGGTCGTCGTTGCTCCAGGAGATCGGGTTGATGCCAATTCGAATAGCGGGCATGGCTGCACCTTTTATTGTTTTACATAACCATTGAATGCGGCGCGAAACCCTGTGGGAGTGAGCCTGCTCGCGATAGCGGTGTGTCAGGCGACTTTAATATTGACTGTCTGTCCGCTATCGCGAGCAGGCTCACTCCCACAGGTTCAGTGTTCACATATTGAAAATATTCAACTCCGGGCCGTGCGCCAGGCATCAATCAGTTCGACAAACGTGCCCTGCACCTGGCGGATCAACGTTTCATCGTCGATCTCACCGGCCATCCACGCGCGGCTCGGCTCCTGGAAAATCGTTCGGCCGACGGCAAACCCACGACACGTCTGGCTCTGGCTGGCCTGTTGAAACCCTTCGGCCAGTGCCGCTGCCGGTGCATTCAGCCCCAGCAACACCACGCCTCGGCAGTACGGATCACGTTCCTGGATCAGCTCGTCGAGTTGCTTCCACTCCTCGGCGCTCTGCGCTTCGATCTTCCACCACGCCGGGTAGATGCCCAGGTTGTAGAGCCGTTTGAGGGCGCGATACAGCACGTCCGGATGGGTCGACGGATGATCCTTGGGCGGGATGATTTCCAGCAGCAGTTCATGACCGCTGACCTGAGAGGCCTGGTACAAACCCTTGATCTGCGCTTCTTGTTCCAGGCGCAGCAACGGCTCGTCGTCGGGGTGAAATTGCACCAGGCACTTGATGATTTGTTCCTGCGGCCAGGCAATCAGGTTGCTGCCGATGGAGCGCCCATGTTCGAAGGCCAATGGCCGCGACCCCTGCACTTCCACCGGACGCGCCACCCACCAGCCACGACCGGTGGCGGCGTTCAGCGAATCCTGGCCGAAGCGTTGATCGGCCAGCAACCCGACATCGGCCTCGATACCCTGCTCGCGCAAATCGGCTTCGACCCGTTCCACAGCCTTGATAAACAGTTGCTTGAGTTCGCCGATGGCGCTTAGGTCGCGACCGCCCTTGTGCGCCAGCTCCACCAGTTGCCCGCGATGGTCGAACGCAAAGATGAACAGCTGCTTCCACTGTTTGCGCGGCACGCTGACCTGATGCAGACGCTGCAACACCGCATCTTGATCCGGCCGGGTAATCGGCACCGGGCTGTTGAATAGATAGTCGAGTTCGGCGCGGGTCGGCATCGCCGGCGCGCAGGCATGGCGCGACACCACCAGGCCGCCACAGGCATTGGCCAACTGGCAGCAGCGCTCGTCGCTCGCGTCCTCCAGCCAACCGGCGAGGAAGCCCGACATGAAGGCATCGCCGGCGCCCAGCACATTCAACACTTCCACCCGGACACCGGGGTAAATGGCGCCGTCTTCAAGACGTTCCGGAATGACTCCGTGAATCACCGTGCAGCCTTGCGGGCCGAGCTTGACCACCAGGGTCGCCACGCTCAGGCGCCGCACATTACGCAGCGCGGTGAGCAAATCTTCGGAGCCACCGGCAATCAGGAATTCTTCTTCCGTGCCGACGATCAGGTCAAAACGCGGAAGGATTTTCTGCACATGCAAGCTGACGTTCTGGTCGGCAACGAAACGGGTTTCGCCGTCGGCCTTGCCAGCCAGGCCCCACAGAACCGGGCGATAGTCGATGTCCAGCACCCGTTTGACGTTGTGCTTCTCGGCGTAATCCAGCGCCTGGATGCTCGCCTTGTAGACGCCGTCGGTGGAGAAATGGGTGCCGGTGATCAGCAAGGCTTTGCTGGAAGCAATGAAAGATTCGCTGATGTCTTCGGCCCGCAGCGCCATGTCGGCGCAGTTTTCGCGGTAGAAGACCAAGGGAAAGGTTTCGCGATCCTTGAGACCCAGCAAGACCATGGCGGTCAGGCGCTCTGGATCGACCTTGATGCCGCGGGCATCGCAACCTTCGCGGGTCAGGGATTCAACGAGGAAGCGGCCCATGTGGTCGTCCCCTACCCGGCTCAGCATCGCCGATTTAAGGCCCAGCCGAGCGGTGCCGAAAGCGATGTTGGCAGACGATCCGCCGAGGTATTTGGCGAAGCTGCTCACATCTTCCAGCCGCGCGCCGACTTGCTGCGCATAGAGGTCGACGCCTAGGCGCCCCAGGCAAATCAGATCCAATTGACGCCCACTGGCAAAACGAGTCTGGCCCATGCTGGCTCCTGTTATTTTTATCAGCCTGCGTTCGGGGCGATGGCCGCGCCGAACACTCTTGGTGGGATGCAGACTAAAACGTCCGGGGCCGAATAATCAATAATTATTCCAAATAATTTTTACGTGGAATATTTTTTCCAATAAACTTGGCCACAGGTGCTCCAGGGGCAGTGCATCGTTTCAGCACACCTCGTACTGACCGCAAGCTCAAGATTTTTTTCCGGCCTACCCTGTAGACTGCGCACAGCCAACCTATTGTCAGGGGATGACGCTCTCTGTCGTCCCTATAAGAACAAGCCAGAAGGATTCCTTATGACCCGCACCGATCAGCCGGCGACGACCGAGAGCACGCCCGACAGCGATCTCGCCAGCCCTCCGATCAACGCCGAGCGTCTGCTGCAACTGATCACCAACGAATACGAAAGCCTGCCGCGCCAGCTCAAGCGCATCGCCAGCTACATGAGCCAGCAGAGCGACCGGATCATGGTCGACCGCATCAGCGACATCGCCCGCGAGTGCGAAGTGCACCCGTCGGCGATCGTGCGGTTTTCCCAGCGTTTCGGCTTCAGCGGCTTCAGCGAAATGCAGGCACTGTTCCGCGAGGCCTATACCCACAAGACCACGCCGGTGCAGAACTACCAGCAGCGCATTCGCAGCATGATTGCCAACAAGTCGCAGAAGGCCAGCGGCGGCGACCTGGCGCGCGAGTGCATCAATGCGACCCTGTCAGGCATTGAACGGCTGGGGCTGGAACTCGATGACCAGGCCTTCGACAAGGCTGTCGACCTGGTGGTGAATGCCGACAACATCTACGTGGTCGGGGTGCGCCGTTCATTCGCGGTGGCCGATTACCTGGTCTACAACCTGCAACACACCAACAAGCGCATTCATCTGGTCTCGGGGCTCGGCGGCAGCTACCGCGAGCAGATGCGCAGCGTGCGCGCCAATGACCTGGTGATCGCCATCAGCTTCACGCCCTATGGCAAGGAAACCCAGCACTGCCTGCGTATTGCCCAACACAATCAGGCGAAAACCCTGATCATCACCGACAGCAACCTCTCGCCCTTGGCCAAGCGCGCCAACACGGTGCTGCTGGTCAACGAAGGCAGCTCGTTTGCCTTCCGTTCCCTGAGTGCCACACTGTGTTTATGCCAGGCGCTGTTTATTGCCGTGGCCTATCGCCTTGAATTGAAGGTCGATGAGATTCACGAACAGGTCGGCTTCGAGGATTAGCCCGGCGCCAGTTGCAGGTCGCTGAACCTCAGCTAAGGTAGTCCGTCCTGAAACGGACATCTGAAGGAGGAGCGGTTAAATGAAGCTGATCGGCATGCTGGATTCGCCCTATGTGCGGCGCGTCGCCATTTCTGCCAAATGCTTGGGGATAGACCTGGAACACCAGCCGGTCTCGGTGTTTCGGCATTTCGAGCAATTCCAGCAGATCAACCCGGTGGTCAAGGCGCCCACCCTGGTGCTGGACGACGGTGAGGTGTTGATCGACTCGACGCTGATTATCGAATACCTGGAAGCCTTGGCCGGACCCGGCAAGAGCCTGATGCCCGACGATCTCGATCAACGCTTGCGCTCGTTGCGCCTGATCGGCCTGGCGTTGGCGGCGTGTGAAAAGTCCGTACAGCTCTACTACGAACGCAATCTGCGGCCAGCGGAGATTCAGTTTGAACCGTGGGTGGAGCGGGTCGAAGGACAATTGGCGGCCGCCTATTCGGCGCTGGAGCGCGAGCTGGAAATGCAGCCGCTGAAGACTGACGGGACGATTGCTCAAGACGGGATTACGTTGGCGGTGGCCTGGAGTTTCACCCATCTGGTGGTGCCGGATCAGGTGGATGAAAATCGGTTTCCACAGATCAGTGCGTTTACCGCGTATGCCGAAGGGCTTGAGGGTTTTGTCAGTACGCCAATTGAGTAGATGGATTTGTTGTGTCCGATATGCCCTCATCGCGAGCAGGCTCACTCCCACATTTGATCTGTGTCGCTCAGATCTACTGTGGGAGCGAGCCTGCTCGCGATAGCGCAGTGACAGTCGACATCAAAGTCAAGGCCAGTCCCGATTACACAAAAACGCCGCTTCCACCCAAGGCAGAAGCGGCAAAGACCTGTGCCCCAACCCAAGTCACATGAACAGGGCGATCAGGATGATGATCGGGATCGGTACGCCGAGAAAGAACAGCAGTAATGAGCGCATGGTAGTTCTCCTGGTTTAGCGAACTGGGGTGGAAGTGTTGGTCACGTAAGTGTCGGTTTCGATGTACTCGACCGCATCCCGACGACGACCGCCAAAGGTTGCAGCGAGGCTGGCGAAAAACGCACCGATCAGCAGCGCAATGAACATCCACAGCGACGTCCAGGCCGCGACTTTGGCGGCAGTGTCGGCAGCTTCCTGGGCGGCGAGTTTGGCGTCGGCCACGGCTTTTTGCGTACGGGCATACACTTCATCAACGCGACGTTCCGCGTCCGCTTGGGTAAGGTTGGTCCGCTGGGCCACCAGTTGCGCCAGGTAGATGCGGTCTTCGGCAGCCAGTTGACCGTTGTTCCTCAGGCTGCGCACGAAGATGCGCGTCACGGTGCCTCGAACAGCGTCATCACTGACTGCTGCCGGACGATCATCGCGGAACAGACTGTCGACGAAGTATCCATACTGATCATTGTCTGCGTTGCCGACAGCCGTACCGGCTGCTTGAGTCGCGGCACTCGCAGCGCCGCCAACCACACTCGCCCCGGCCTGCACGCCACCGCCGATGATGTTGCTGACCGAACCGACCAACAGCATCGCCGTCACCAGCGTCGCCACGCACCAGGCCAGGAAGCCATGGGCAGTGTCACGGAAGTAAACCTCATCACCGTGCATGTACGCCCACTTCACCCGCAGACGACCGGCGATGTAACCGCCCAGCCCGGACGCCACGATTTGCGTAGCGGCCAGCCAGACAATCGTTGAAATGCCCAGGCCCTTGGCGCTCATCCCTTCATTGGCCCACGGCGATACCGCCGAAAAACCCAGGCCAAAGCCGAGCAACACGAGGATCAGCGACAACGCCGCCGCCGCAGCGGCCCCCGCGAAGATCGCGCCCCAGGACACGCCAGAGACCGTGCTCGTTTCTTCGAGGGCCGGATAGAAACCATCAGAGGATCTATTCATTGTGATATCGCTCCAGGCAGGAAAGATGGTGTTACAACTCTTCAAGGGAGCAAGTGCAGTCACCGTGCCAGTCGGCAACTTTAAATAAATTGCTTACTTTCAATCAGTTATAAAGTTTGAACTTTCAATGGCCTTGCATTTTGCAAGGAACTCTCTGTATCGGCGGGTTTTATGCATTGACCGGGATCGGTGTTTTCAATGGAAAAATCCTTTTCGATTCACATGAAGTTTTATTTAGAAAGCCTGCGGTCATTTCTTGGCAAAATGCCGCTCAATGTTGAGCACTCCTAATCAGGCCCGCCCTATGACCCGTATCTTGACCATCGAAGACGACGCCGTGACCGCCCGGGAAATCGTCGCCGAATTGAGCAGCCACGGCCTCGACGTGGATTGGGTCGACAACGGCCGCGAAGGCCTGGCGCGCGCGGTCAGCGGCAACTATGACTTGATCACCCTTGATCGCATGCTCCCGGAGCTCGATGGCCTGGCGATAGTCACCACGTTGCGGACCATGGGCGTGGTCACGCCGATCCTGATGATCAGCGCCCTCTCCGACGTCGATGAGCGTGTGCGCGGCTTGCGGGCGGGCGGTGACGATTACCTGACCAAACCGTTCGCCACCGATGAAATGGCCGCCCGGGTCGAAGTCCTGCTGCGCCGGCAGAACACCGTGACCGCCAAGGCCACCACCTTGCGGGTGGCAGATCTGGAGCTGAACCTGATCAGCCATGAAGCCAGCCGCGACGGTCAACTGCTGACGCTGTTGCCCACCGAGTACAAGCTGCTGGAGTTCCTGATGCGCAACACCGGGCAGATCCTGTCGCGGATGATGATTTTCGAAGAGGTCTGGGGTTACCACTTCGACCCCGGCACCAACCTGATCGACGTGCACATCGGCCGGTTGCGCAAGAAGATCGACCCGCCAGGCAATGTCCCACTGATTCGGACCGTGCGAGGCTCGGGTTATGTCATTGCTGAACCCCTCTAACGGCTGGCGTTCGTCCAGCAGCCGTTTGCTGGCGCTCTACAGTTCGCTGTTCGTGCTCTGGAGCGGGATTCTCATGGGGGTCATGTACTACGAGGTTTCCGCCTACCTGGACAACCTGGCCAAACACTCCCTGATGCAACGCCAGCATTTGTTTTCGCACTTTCAGGGCGAGCAATTGGCCGACGCCCTCGCCGTCAGCATGACCTTCGACATTCGCGGCATCGACGCTTATGGCCTGTTCGATGCTCAGCACCGCTACCTCGGCGGTGCGCTGCGTCACATGCCCAAAGGCCTGCCGCTGGATGGCAAGATTCACATGCTCGGTGACTGCGCTGACTCTGACGACCCAAGCCTGCCGGCAGACAGCTGCGACGCGGTAGCGACCCAGACAAAGGACGGCCGCTGGCTGGTGCTGGTGCGGGATAACGGTTCGTTGTTTGCCGTGACCCGGATCATTCTGCACGCGCTGCTCTGGGGTGTGACGCTGACCATCCTGCCCGGCATCGCCGGTTGGCACCTGTTGCGGCGGCGTCCGTTGCGGCGGATTCGTGCGATCCAGGCCAGTGCCGAAGCCATCGTCGCCGGCGACCTGACCCGCCGCCTGCCATTGTCCGATCGCCGCGATGAGCTGGACATGCTCGCCGCCATCGTCAACGCCATGCTCGAACGTATCGAACGCTTGATGAACGAGGTCAAGGGCGTCTGCGACAACATCGCCCACGACCTGCGCACGCCGCTGACGCGCTTGCGGGCGCAGCTGTACCGGATTCAGCAGCAGGCTGATGAGGGTTCGACGCTGGCGGTGCAACTGGACTCGGTGCTCGGTGAAGCGGACACCTTGATGGCGCGCTTTCGAGGGTTGCTGCGGATATCCGAGCTGGAAGATCGTCAGCGCCGCTCGGGTTTTGTGCAGCTGGATCCGCTGCCGTTGCTGCAAGAGCTGCACGACTTTTATCTGCCGTTGGCGGAAGAAGGCGAGCTGGTTTTCAAGCTGCAATTGCCGACGTCGTTACCTTCGCTGAACGGTGATCGAGCATTGTTGTTTGAGGCGATAGCGAACCTGCTGAGCAACTCGATCAAGTTCACGCCTCCGGGTGGCGAGGTGATTTTGCGGGGGGTCAATGAGGCGGGATTTACGCGGATCGAAGTGCTCGATTCGGGCCCTGGTATTCCGATGGCCGAACGAGAGGCAGTGTTCCAGCGCTTCTATCGTGCCGAGGGCGGCAACCAGAAAAGCGGGTTTGGGTTGGGGCTGTCGATCGTTGCGGCGATTGTCAGCTTGCATGGGTTTACGCTTGAAGTCAGCACCAGTGAACTCGGCGGTGCGCGGTTGGTGCTTGATTGTCAGCAACGCTTGATCCCCCAGACGTGACGCTAACTCAAGAACAACGTAGACCAGGCATACGCCAACGGCCAGGCCAGCGGTGAAACCTGCAACGGTCGGTCCAGCAACAACCGGGCATCGCTCAGCGGCAACGGTTCGGCCTCGGACTGCTGCAGCGCCATCTCGACCCACTCGTAAACACCGCCATCGCGGGCAAGCCGGGCTCCTACAGGGGGCAGCGTCAAACCAGATCTTCCTGCCACCGGGATTTCGTCGCTCCAGACGGCGGCCCACGGCCCCCGGACTAAACTTACTGCACGCAGGACGTGCTTATCGTCCTGTTCATTCCCACGACCACGGTTCAGAGGTGAACGCCTCGAAAAACAAGGCCTCTGGACTGTGATCCTGCTGAAGGAGCACATGTGATGGACGAGGCCAGACTCAATGATTTCATGGGCAAACTGGTGAACGACATGGGCGGCGCAGCGATGCTCGCCAACGTCATCCTCGGTGAAGAGCTCGGACTGTACCGGGCCATGGCCGACAGCCAGCCAGTCACCCCTGAAATCCTCGCCGACAAAACCGGCTGCAACACCCGCCTGCTGCGCGAATGGCTCAGCGCCCACGCCGCTTCCGGTTACATGGAACACCGCGACGGCCAGTTCCGCCTGCCCGAAGAGCAAGCCCTGGCATTGGCGATCGAAGACTCACCGGTCTATATCGCGGGTGGCATCGGGGTGGTCGCATCGTTTTTCCATGACAAGGACAAACTGGTCAACGCCATGCGCGGCGACGGAGCCCTCGCCTGGGGCGATCACCATCCGTGCATGTTCAGTGGCACGGAGCGGTTCTTCCGGCCAGGTTATAAAGCGCACTTGGTCGCCGAATGGCTACCGGCACTCGAAGGCGTAGTCGGCAAACTGGAGGCTGGCGCCAAAGTAGCGGACATCGGCTGCGGCCACGGCGCATCCACCGTGATCATGGCCCAGTCGTTCCCGAATTCGCGATTCGTCGGTTTCGACTACCACGCGCCCTCCGTCACCGTCGCTACCCAGCGCGCCGAGGAAGGTGGCGTGGCCGGGCGTGCGCGGTTCTTCCAGGGGACGGCAAAAAGCTTCCCCGGCGATGACTATGACCTGGTTTGCTATTTCGACTGCCTGCACGACATGGGCGACCCGGTGGGCGCGGCGCGGCATGCTTATGACGCACTGAAACCGGACGGCACGGTGCTGCTGGTAGAACCGTTCGCCAACGACTCGCTCGATGACAACACCACCCCGGTTGGCCGCTTGTTCTACGCCGCCTCGACCTTCATCTGCACCCCGAACTCGCTGTCCCAGGAAGTCGGCCTCGGCCTCGGCGCCCAGGCTGGCGAGGCGCGGCTGCGCAAGGTCTTCACCGAGGCCGGGTTCAAGACGTTCCGGCGGGCCACGGAAACGCCGTTCAACCTGATACTGGAGGCGCGCAAGTAAACACCGCTGACGGCTGACGGCTGACGGTCTACTGTAGGAGCTGCCGCAGGCTGCGATCTTTTGATCTTGATTTGGCGATGCTCAAATCGCTGAAGATCAAAAGATCGCAGCCTGCGGCAGCTCCTACACGTCCACCGGAGTGTTGAACATGCTCGACAGCCTCATCCGCGAACAACTCGATCGCCTTCAGCAGTTAATGGCTGACCAGCCGTTTGTGGTCCTGACCGGCGCCGGCATCAGCACTCCGTCGGGCATTCCGGACTACCGCGACAACCAGGGCGTGCGGCGTGGCCGGCAACCGATGATGTATCAGGAATTCCTATCCGCCCCCGAATCCCGGCGACGCTATTGGGCGCGGGCGATGCTCGGTTGGCCGCGAGTGCGCCAGGCCCAGCCGAACGTGGCCCATGAGGCCTTGGCCAGTTTGCAACGTTCGCAGCAGATCAGCGGGCTGATCACGCAAAACGTCGACACCCTGCACGACCAGGCCGGCAGCCATGACGTCATCGAACTCCACGGCAGCCTGCATCGAGTGTTGTGCCTGGACTGCGGAAAACGCAGCGAACGGGATTCGATCCAGCAATTGATGGAAACGCAGAATCCGTATCTGGCCGGCGTGGATGCGGTGCAAGCCCCGGATGGCGACACGCTGCTGGATGCGGCGTTTGAGGCGCGGTTTCAGGTGCCGCAGTGCCCGTACTGCGCGGGTGAGCGGATGAAGCCGGACGTGGTGTTTTTTGGCGAAAATGTGGCGCAGGTGACAGCGGCCAAAGCGATGGCGGCGGTCGAAAAGGCGGCGGGGTTGCTGGTGGTCGGATCTTCGTTGATGGCGTATTCGGCGTTTCGGTTATGCCGGGCGGTGGCGGATCAGGGCAAGCCGTTAATGGCGATCAATTTGGGGAAGACACGGGCGGATGACTTCCTTGATTTGAAAATAGAGGCGTCGTGCGAGCAGCTACTCCCCCTCCTGACACAACACCTGTCCCAATGATCGTTCCCACGCTCCGCGTGGGAATGCCTCAACGGACGCTCCGCGTTCGGCTTTGGATGGGACGCAGAGCGTCCCGGGCTGCATTCCCACGCGGAGCGTGGGAACGATCAATGGAGGCGTTGGCCGAGGTTTTCGGCTTTAAGGATATCGAACAACGCCTGCGCCGCCGCCGACAGTTCCACCCCTGGCTTGGTCAGCACCCCGATCGCCCGCTCCACCACCGGGTCGCGCAAAGTGATGCACCGCGCTCCGAGTTCCAGCATCTGCCCGACACACAACGCCGGCACTGCACTCACCCCCAACCCGCTGGCGACCATCCGCCCCACCGTCGCCAACTGATGACTTTCAAACTCCACCGGCAATTTCATCCCGCGTGCCTGCAAGTGCTCTTCGAGCATCACCCGCACCGTCGACGGTCGCTGCAAGGTGATGAACGGCTCCTCGAGCAAGGTCTGCCAATCGATATCTTGCCGTTCGGCAAAAGGAGAATCCTTCGGCACCACGGCCACGAAACGGTCCATGTACAACGGCGTGAATGCCAGCGATGAACTCTGATTCGGTTCAAACGCCACTCCCAGTTCAACCTGCCGGTCACGCACCATCTCCAGCACCTGCTCGTTGATCACGTCATTCACCGTGACGTTGACCTTGGGGTATCGCGCCCGAAAGGTTTTCAGGATCGGCGGCAGCAGGTTGCCGGCAAACGAGGGCATCGCCGCCAGCGTCACGCGTCCGCGCTGGAGAGTGAAGCGTTGCCGCAGCTCATCCTCGGCGTTATCCCAGTCAGCGATCAGCCGACGTGCTAGCGGCACCAGTGATTCCCCCTCTGCTGTCAGCGCGACATTGCGCGTGGTGCGGGTGAACAGTCGCCCGCCCAACCCCTCCTCCAGCGCCTTGATGGTCAGGCTTAATGCCGATTGCGACAGGTGCAATCGCTCGCAGGCCACGGCAAAACTCAGACTCTGGGCCACGGCCAGGAATGCGCGGATCTGCTTGACTGTCATGTGCGAATTGCTCCAGTAATCAGGAGCACGGTTTACCCGCGATGGCTTCCTTGAAATTGCCATCGCGAGCAGGCTCGCTCCCACAAGGGTTATTGGTGAGTTTTATCTATCAATCAACCTTAAAAATCAACTTAACAAATGAATTCTGCAGCGCGACACTCCTACCCCAATACGGCTAGCCAGCCGCCCACAAAGAATAAAAGAGGTGCATATGGCAGGTTTCGACAAGCGCGTGAGTTCCTACGAGGAAGCTCTGGCAGGTCTTGAAGACGGCATGACCGTGATCGCTGGCGGCTTCGGTCTGTGCGGGATTCCGGAAAACCTCATCGCCGAGATCAAGCGCAAAGGCACACGCGACCTCACCGTGGTTTCCAACAACTGCGGCGTCGACGGTTTCGGCCTCGGCGTGCTGCTGGAAGACCGGCAGATCCGCAAGGTGGTGGCGTCTTACGTCGGCGAGAACAAAATGTTCGAGGAGCAACTGCTCAGTGGTGCTATCGAAGTGGTCCTGACCCCCCAAGGCACCCTCGCCGAAAAAATGCGCGCAGGCGGTGCCGGCATCCCGGCGTTCTTCACCGCCACCGGCGTCGGCACGCCGGTAGCCGACGGCAAGGAAGTTCGCGAATTCCATGGCCGCAAGTACCTGATGGAAGAATCCATCACCGGTGACTTCGCCATCGTCAAAGGCTGGAAAGCCGACCATTTCGGCAACGTCATCTACCGCCACACCGCCCAGAACTTCAACCCGCTGGCCGCCACCGCGGGCAAGATCACTGTGGTCGAAGTCGAAGAAATCGTCGAACCCGGCGAGCTGGACCCGGCGCAGATCCACACCCCTGGCATCTACGTCGACCGGGTCATTTGCGGCACGTTCGAGAAGCGCATCGAACAGCGCACCGTGCGTAAGTGATCCCCTGCCCCCGGACCGAATGAAGGAATAACAACAATGGCACTTTCCCGCGAACAAATGGCTCAACGCGTCGCCCGCGAAATGCAGGACGGCTTCTACGTGAACCTGGGCATCGGCATTCCGACCCTGGTCGCCAACTACATCCCCGAAGGCATGGAAGTCATGCTGCAGTCGGAAAACGGCTTGCTGGGCATGGGTCCCTTTCCAACCGAAGACACCATCGATGCCGACATGATCAACGCCGGCAAACAAACGGTGACCGCGCGTATCGGCGCGTCGATCTTTTCCTCCGCCGAGTCCTTCGCGATGATCCGCGGTGGTCATGTCGACCTGACAGTACTCGGTGCGTTCGAAGTGGACGTGGAAGGCAACATCGCCTCCTGGATGATCCCCGGCAAACTGGTCAAGGGCATGGGCGGCGCCATGGACCTGGTGGCCGGCGCAGACAACATCATTGTCATCATGACCCACGCCTCCAAGGACGGTGAGTCCAAGCTGTTGTCCAAATGCAGCCTGCCGCTGACCGGTGCCGGGTGCATCAAGCGCGTGCTGACCGACCTGGCTTACCTGGAAATCGAAAACGGCGCGTTCATTCTCAAGGAACGTGCACCGGGCGTCAGCGTCGAGGAGATTGTCGCCAAGACCGCCGGTAAACTGATCGTGCCGGATCACGTTCCGGAAATGCAGTTCGCTGCCCAGTGAGGAATCATTCCATGCAAGAAGTCGTCATTGTCGCCGCCACCCGTACCGCCATCGGCAGTTTCCAGGGTGCCCTGGCCAACGTGTCCGCGGTTGATCTCGGTGCTGCGGTAATCCGTCAGCTGCTGGCGCAAACCGGCCTGGACGTTGCTGAAGTCGATGAAGTGATCATGGGCCAGGTGTTGACCGCCGGCGCCGGACAAAACCCTGCGCGCCAGTCCGCGATCAAGGCCGGCCTGCCGTTTACCGTGCCGGCGATGACTCTGAACAAGGTCTGCGGCTCGGGCCTCAAAGCATTGCACCTGGCTACTCAGGCAATTCGCTGCGGCGATGCCGACGTGATCATTGCCGGCGGCCAGGAAAACATGAGCCTGTCCAATTACGTCATGCCCGGTGCGCGCACCGGCCTGCGCATGGGTCACGCGCAAATCGTCGACACCATGATCAGCGACGGCCTGTGGGATGCGTTCAACGATTACCACATGGGCATTACCGCCGAGAACCTCGCCGACAAGTACAGCCTGACCCGCGAACAGCAAGATGCCTTCGCCGCGGCCTCGCAGCAGAAAGCCACAGCCGCCATCGAAGCCGGGCGATTTGCCGACGAGATCACGCCGATCCTGATTCCTCAGCGCAAGGGCGATCCGGTCGCCTTCCAGGTTGACGAACAACCACGGGCCGGCACCACCGCCGACTCCCTGGGCAAACTGAAACCGGCCTTCAAGAAGGACGGTTCGGTGACTGCCGGTAACGCCTCGTCCCTGAACGACGGTGCCGCCGCCGTGATCCTGATGAGCGCGGAAAAGGCCAAAGCCCTCGGCCTGCCCGTGCTGGCGAAAATCGCCGCTTACGCCAACGCGGGTGTAGACCCGGCGATCATGGGCATAGGCCCGGTCAGCGCGACTCGTCGCTGCCTGGACAAGGCCGGTTGGTCCATCGACCAACTGGACCTGATCGAAGCCAACGAAGCCTTCGCTGCGCAATCTCTGGCGGTGGCCAAGGACCTGGAATGGGACTTGAACAAGGTCAACGTCAACGGCGGCGCTATCGCCTTGGGCCACCCGATCGGTGCGTCGGGTTGCCGAGTGCTGGTGACGCTGCTGCATGAAATGATCAAGCGTGACGCCAAGAAAGGCCTCGCCACCCTGTGCATCGGTGGTGGTCAGGGCGTGGCACTGGCGATCGAACGGGCGTAAACGTTTTTTCGGTCACAAGGATCGTTCCCACGCTCTGCGTGGGAATGCCTCATCGGACGCTCTGCGTTCGGCTTTGGAAGTGACGCAGAGCGTCACGGGCTGCATTCCCACGCAGAGCGTGGGAACGATCAAACAGCGTTCAACAGATGGCGCGGGGACCCACGAATATCCGTTCGCCGTCTGGCAAAACACCCGGCGCGACTCACGTCGCACCGGGTTCTTTTTGTCTATCGTCAGGCGAATTTCACCAGGTTCAGCGCAGGCAAAGGACCGCCCGGAAACTGCACTAGTCGCGCCCCGACGCTCAATTCCCCAAGATCAATCCCGAAGAAGCCCAACTGTTCGATCAGCGCTGCCACTTGTGCTTTCGCATCGGCATCATCACCCGAGAGAAACAGCACCCGGCGCCCGCCCTCCGCGGTCGGATCACTCTCCAGAAAATGCGCCTGAAGGTGATTGAACGCTTTCACCACCCGCGCACCGGGCACCCATTCGGCAAACACTTCGCTGGACGTCCGCCCCTGCAAATCCACCGCTTTGAACGATGGCGCCTCGATTGAGTTGTTGGCGTCGATGACAATCCGACCGCCAAAATCCGGCAGGCCGGCGAGCGCGGTCGGCAGCTTCGACCAGTTCACCGCGACCAGCACGATGGCTTGCGCAGCGGCTTCCTCGCGGGTTCCGGCACGCGCCGTTGGCCCGAGTTCTGCCACCAGCGAGCCCAGGCTTTGCGGCCCACGGCTGTTGGCGATTACCACTTCAATGCCTTGACGCGACAGTGCTCTGGCAAAGGCTGCGCCGATTGCGCCGGCGCCGATGATTCCGATGGTGCTCATGGTTGTTCACTCCGTGGGTTGTCGTTGGAGTGAATACTGCGCTTGCCATTAGCACTTGATTAGCGGGTAATGCCTTGAATGATCTTCAAGCATGACTATCAGGTGATGCCCATGGAAACCCTCGCCAACCTCGAATCTTTTGTCCGCAGTGCCGAAACCGGCAGTTTTTCCGCCGCCGCACGGGTGCTCGCGCTGACCCCAGCCGCCGTCAGCCGCAACGTGGCGATGCTCGAACGCAACATCGGCGTGCGGCTGTTCCAGCGTTCAACCCGCAAGCTGTCCCTGACCGAAGCCGGGGAACGGTTTCTGACGAGCATCGGCGGCAATCTGCAAGCGTTACAGACCGCCATCAGCGCGGTGAGCAGCGACCAAGGCGAGCCGGCGGGCGTGCTCAAGGTCAGTCTGGCGCCGACCTTTGGCATCGATCATGTGTTGCCGCTGCTGCCGGCGTTCCTGGCGCGCTACCCATTGATTCGCCCGGAATGGCACTTCGAAAACCGCCCTGTGGATCTGATTGCCGAAGGGTATGACGCGGCCATTGGCGGCGGTTTCGAGTTAATGCCAGGGGTGGTGTCGCGGACGTTGGCGGCGGCGCATGTGGTGGCAGTCGCCTCTCCCGCCTACCTTGCAGGACGCAGCCTGCCCGAGAGTCCGGCAGACCTGTGCGGACACACCGGCATTGTGATGCGCGGCACCCGCACCGGACGGATTCGCCAATGGCTGATGCACGATGGCGCGGGCAACGAAGCACCGGCCAATCTCAACGAACACATTGTGCTCAACGACCCGGCCGCCATGCGCCAAGCGGCGATCCTCGGCCTGGGCGTGACACTGCTGGTGTTGCCGGATGTGCTGGCGAATATCCAGCGGGGCGAACTGGTGCGCCTGCTGCCCGACTGGCACGCCGACGCGGGACCGATTTCGCTGTATTACCCGAGCCGGACGTTAATGCCGGCCAAGACCCGGGTGTTCATCGATTTTATCGTTGAGGCGCTTAAGCACGACTGATCGTTCCCACGCTCTGCGTGGGAATGCAGCCCGGGACGCTCCGCGTCCCTGCCGAAGCGGACGCGGGGCGTCCATTGAGGCATTCCCACGCGGCGCGTGGGAACGATCAAGCATTGAAGCCCTGATATTTGTATACAAAATCACGACATCTATAGAGCAATCGCTCCCACGCAATGCTAACGTTGCCGCCTCACTCAGGTCGGAGGTACGTGCGTGCTGCTACTCAAACTGCTGGTCATCCCAGGGTTTCTCTTGCTGATTTCCCTGGCCGGTAAACGCTGGGGACCGAGTGTCGCCGGTTGGTTGTCGGGGTTGCCGGTGGTGGTCGGGCCGATTCTGTTCTTTCTCGCCATCGAGCAGGGCCAGGTGTTCGCCGCTCAATCGGCGACGGCAGCGCTGTCGGCGATGTTCGCGATGATTGCCTTTTGCGTGACCTACGCTCAGGTTGCACAACGCGCGAAATGGCCGTGGGCGCTGGTGATTTCGCTGTTAGTCTGGGCCACGGTGGCCGTTGTGCTGTCGTTGATTCCGCCGTCCCTGGTGTTCTCGGTGATCGCCGCCGCGACCGCTCTGCTGGCGGCGCCATATCTGTTTCCCTCGGTACAGCCGATCATTTCTGGCCCGGCGCCGAAGTCCGACAAATTGCTGTTGCGCATGATTGCCGGTGCCCTGCTCACCCTCGCCGTCACGTTGCTGGCCAGCACCGTCGGCGAACGCTGGAGCGGTCTGCTCGCAGTGTTCCCGGTGCTGGGCAGCGTGATGGCGGTGTTCTCCCAGCAAACCCGCGGCCCCGCGTTTACCGCGGCATTGTTGCGGGCCACCGCAACCGGGATGTATTCGTTCGCCGCGTTTTGCCTGGTGTTGGCGCTGACGTTGCCGAAGTTTGGTTGGTGGGGATTCGCGATGGGAGTGGTGGTTTCATTGGGGATGTTGCTGGTGACGAAGAGACTGCTAATGGGTTCAAAAGACAGTTCGACCGTATCGAAGAACTTGCAGAAGGCCAACACGTAACACCATGGTCTTAAAGAGAACTCTCTAGCCGCAGAATCAGGCGTAACACCGCTGTCCCCCTGCTACAGGGCTGAGGGCTGCCAGAAAGTGGATTCCATGGGATGATTGCGCCGAACGCGCGACCATCCCTGGAGTTTCTGAATGTCATTGTTGAGTAAAAAAGCCGTTGTGCTGTTGTTGACGGCGGTTGCCAGTCTGGGAGCGCTGAATGCGCAGGCCGCCAAGGCCACTGCCAGCGATACCGCGCCAGCACAGAAAGTCTCGATGCTCGGCGGCAAGTTCAAGTTCACCCTGCCCAAAGGCTTCGTCGCCAACCCGTTGCCTGCCGGCGACGCGGCCACCGGCACCGGCGGGGCAACGGGCACCATGTACACCAATCAGGCGACTAAAACTGTCGTGATCGCCGCTGAAAACACCATCCCCGGCGGCCTCAACGTCAAAGACAACGACGGTCAGTTCCTCGACTCCGTGGCGTCTGACTTCGCCACCCAACAAGCCACGGCGCTGCCGGACTTCACCAAGCTCAGCGAAAAGAGCCTGACCCAGAAAGGCACGGGCCTGGGACTGCGACAGATCGACAGCACCGCCACCCAGGGCGGCGGCAAAACCCTCGACACTACGCTGATGGCCGCCTCCAACACGCGCATGGCGATCGTTCAGGTGATTTCCCGCCTCAGTGACAATGCTGGCCACGAGACGCTGGTCAAACAGATCGTCAGCGGCAAGTAAGCGTCAGGGATTGAGACGCTGCAACCAGGCGCTCAAGTCCTGCATTTCGGTGGCACTGATGCTATGACCAACGCCGGGGTAGGCATGAAATTCAGGCTTGAGTGACAGGCTCTGCAACAGGCTGTCAGCGTCCGTGCCGTCCTTGTAGGGAAGGAGTGTGTCGGCGGTGCCATGACCAATGAAAATCGCCAGCTGCTGGCGTTTTTCATCGGGTTTCAACCCGGACTTGAGCACTGGCAGAATCCGCCCGCTCAACGCCGCGATCCCGCCCACCGCCTCAGGATGACGCAGGGCCACCTCGTAGGACATCATCGCGCCCTGGCTGAAACCCACCAGGAATACCTTATTAGGTTCGGTGTGATACTTCTTCGCCGCCTGTGCGACAAAATCCAGCAACACTGCGCCGCTGGCCTTCAAATCATCTGTCTCGCCGTCATAGGCGCCATCACCTTTCTGGCGAAACCACTGATAACGGCCCTCCTCTATCACCATCGGTGCGCGTACCGACAGGTAGTTGTATGACGCGGGCAGTTCATCCTTGATGTCGAACAGGTCTTCTTCGTTACTGCCAAAACCGTGGAGGAAAATCACTAGGGGCTGATGGCGCGATTCGGAGTTGGCCTGCTCCAGGTACTTGAGCGGCAGATCGGTTTGCAGCGGGGTTTGAGCGTGGACGGCGGTGGACGCCAGGAGTGTCAGCAGAGCGAGAAACTTCAACATAAACCTTCCTTCACAAGTGCAGGATTCGGGGCAGAGCCTAACACCTCTTTTGGCCTTTGATCGTTCCCACGCTCTGCGTGGGAATGCAGCCCGGGACGCTCTGCGTCCCAGAAGCCGAACGCGGAGCGTCCGTTGAGGCATTCCCACGCAGAGCATGGGAACGATCAGTGAGGATCTTCAATCGTTGACGAGTTTCCCGACCCGAATCGGCTCGCGCCCCGCCACCTTCGCCTGCCAGGTCCCCGGTTGCGTATAGCGCCCACGGTCAATCGCAAACAACACCCCACTGGTCCCGGCGCAAACAGTGGTGACCCGATCGTTCAATGGATCGACCACTTCGAACAGCGCATCCCCTTTTTCCACCCACTCACCCGAGTCGCGCAGAAAACTGACGACCCCATGATGCGGCGCGAACAGGTATTGGGTGCCTTCGAACGGCATGCCTTCACAGCATTCGCTCGGGGCCGCAGGCCAAGTGCCTTTGATGAAACCCTGCTCGGCGAGGAAGCCGAGAATCGCCTCGCAATTGGCTTGGGCCTGATCGACGCGGGTATCACCCATGCTGCCCAGTTCCAGCGTTGTCGCCAGGTTGGCCGGCGGTATCGCGGCCTCTGGGAAAGCCCTGGCCAGGCGCAACCACGGGGTTGAACACGACTCATCGAATGAACTGCCGCCGGAGTCTTCGCAGAGCAACGCCACCCCGGCCTTCAAACGCGCCGCCAGGGATTGCCACTGCGGCCAGTGTTGCGGCAAGGCGTACAGATGAATCGCCGCGTCGAAATCACAATGCAGATCGAGGGTGATGTCGGCCTCACAGGCGTGGCGCAACAGCAAACGGTGCATGGCTTCAAGCTGCGAGGCCGGTGCCGGCAAATCGTCGAGTACCTGGCCCATGGTTTGGCGAATCAGCGCAATGTTGGCCGCCGCGTCACTGCCCAAGCGATCACCGATTAACTCGGCCACCGGTGCGCTGAGTTCGACGAAGGAGCGGTTGAAGTTCTTGCCGCTGCCCAGCTCGAAGCGGCCCATGTGGCTGCCTTGCAGGTGTTGATCGAGGCCGATGGGATTGGCCACCGGGACCAGTTCGATCACGCCCTGCAACTGGCCCTGGGTTTCGAGTTCGGCCAGACGCTTTTTCAGTTCCCACGCCGTGCGCATGCCCGGCAGTTCATCCGCGTGCAGGCTGGCCTGGATGTAGACCTTGCGAGTGCCCGCGCCATAACGAAACACGCTGAGGGTGCGTTCGGTGCCCAAGTGACTCCAGGGCAGTGAATGGTCGATGCGTTGCATGGAAACTCCTGAATATCTGAACGGCGAAAATCACCTGTAGGAGCGAGCCTGCTCGCGAAAGCAGTGTGTCAGGCAAAAGACTTACCACTGAAAAACCGCTTTCGCGAGGCTCACTCCCACAGGGATCTCATTTCAACAGAGAGAGCATAAAAAAAGTGGCAACCGCGTCAACGGTTGCCACTTTTTTGAACGGCGTGATTAATGGCCGTAAACGTCAAAGTCGAAGTACTTGTCTTGCACTTGCTTGTACTTGCCGTTGGCGCGGATTTCGTTAATGGCAGTGTTGAATTTCTCAGCCAAAGCGGTATCGCCCTTGCGCACGGCAATACCGGCGCCGCCGCCGAAGTACTTGGCGTCTTCGTAGGTCGGGCCGACGAAAGCGAAGCCTTTGCCGGCGTCGGTTTTCAGGAAACCGTCGTCCAGGTTGACCGAGTCGGCCAGCATCGCATCGAGACGACCGGCGACCATGTCCAGGTTGGCTTCCTGCTGGGAGCCGTAGCGAACCAGGTTGATCCCGGCCGGCACCAGCACTTCAGTGGCGAAGCGATCGTGGGTACTGGCGCGCAGCACACCGACTTTCTTGCCTTTGAGTTCGGTCAGCGGATCCTTGATGTCGGTGCCTTCCTTCATCACGAAGCGCGCCGGGGTGTGGTAGTACTTGATGGTGAAGTCGACGTTCTTTTTGCGATCGTCGGTGATGGTCATGGACGACAGGATCGCGTCGATTTTCTTGACCTTCAGCGCTGGGATCAGACCGTCGAACTCTTGCTCGACCCAGGTGCATTTCACTTTCATCTGCTCACACAACGCGTCGCCAATGTCCACGTCGAAACCAGTGAGTTTGCCGTCAGCGGTTTTCATCGAGAATGGCGGGTAACCGGCTTCGATACCGAGGCGGATCGGCTTGGCGTCTTCGGCCACAGCCGTCAGGGACAACATCGACAGTGCCAGGGCACCGAACATCACTAGCTTCTTCATTTATAACTCCTGTGTGCGGAGGCTTTTATTGGCAGCTTTCGATTGGCATTCGGTGGCGGGTTCCGATTGGAAAGCACCGAAGTGGCCGGCAGTCTAGAGCGGCTTCAGGAGGGTCAATTGTGTTTAAGCGACAAATACTTATAGAAAAGCAGCCGAGGGATACGAGTCCCTTGAAGCGTGCGCCAAGCCGGTGCAAAGACTGTAGGACAAGTCCTTTTTTCAGACAAAACCTACAAGTAAAAACTACAAGAGAGCCCTTATGCCCACGTTGAACCTGATCCAGCACCACCCTGCCGAAGGACCCGGCGCCATTGCCACGTGGGCCACGTCCCGAGGTTTGACCTTGAACGTGTTTCGCGCCGACCTCGGCCAATTGCCGCCAGTGGATGCAGCGCCGGTGATTCTACTGGGCGGGCCTTATGAGTCCAACGCCGGGCCGGCCTGGCTGGAAGCTGAACGCCAGTGGTTGGCGGGCAGCCTGGACCAAGGCGCGGCGGTGTTTGCGATTTGTCTGGGGGCGCAGTTACTGGCGCTGAGTCTGGGCGGGAATGTGCGGCGGATGAATCGATGGGAGACCGGTTGGACGCCCGTGACCTTTGTCGATGGCCAGACGTTACAAGTGCTCGAATGGCACGAAGACGCCATCGACCTGCCGCCAAACGCGCAGTTGCTGGTCAGCAGTGATCAGTGCGAGCAGCAGATGTTTTGCGTCGGGCCGACGCGGGTGGGTTTGCAGTTTCATCCGGAATGGACGGCTGAATCGGTGGCAACGCTCAATGAACACTTTGGCGACGAGTCACCGCTACCTTGGGGTCAACAGGACAGCGCCGCCTATGCAACCGTGTTCGAGTGGTTGCAGGCGACGCTTGATGGGTGGTGGTCGGCTTCGTCAGCCACACGCTAAATCTGTGGATGAGTAAGCCTTTGTGGCGAGGGGGCTTGCCCCCGTTGGGTCGCGTAGCGACCCCAAAACCTGCCAACCGATTCTTTCAGAAACACCGCGTTGCAGGTTTTGCGGCTGCTACGCAACCGAACGGGGCGATGCGGCGTTCCGACAAGCCCCCTCGCCACAGTTGATCAGCGGTGTGTGGTAGTTAGCATTCACAGCCGATCACGGCATTCACTGACTGTTGCGCCTTCACGCTCAACTCAAACCCTTCATCCAGCCACCCGGTCACCCCGCCGATCATTTCCTTGACCGGGTACCCCAGCGCCGCCAGTTTCACCGCAGCCTTGTTGGCACCGTTGCAGTGGGGCCCGGCGCAATACACCACGAACAGGCTGGTTTTCGGGTAGGCCGCCAGGCTTGCAGCGTTCAGCAGTCGCCCCGGAATATTGATCGCTCCCGGCACATGGCCACGCTCGAACGCGAGCGGGCCGCGCACGTCTATCAGGACAAAATCCACTTCGCCGGCCTGTTGGCTGCCGTGGACGTCGGAACAATCGGTTTCGAATGTCAGGCGATTGCTGAAATGCATCAGGGCGACGGCTGATGGGGCGGCGGGAATCTCGCGGACCAGGCTGGTCATGGGCTGTACTCCAAAGTCTCGGTGGGTGTGAGAAGACTTTATCCGCCCGACGCTTGCGGCTACAGTGGCGCACAAGACACCCACCGGGAACTTTCCGCCAAATGCAGCCCACCCCTGGATTGGTCGCGATTCTGGCCTACGACGGCCTCTGCACATTCGAGTTCGGCATCGCCGTGGAGATCTTCGGCCTGGCCCGTCCGGAGTTCGACTTCCCTTGGTACGAGCACCGGATCGCCGCCGTCGATCAGGGGCCGATGCGCGCCATGGGCGGAATACAAGTGCTGGCCGATGGCGGCATGGAGCTGCTCGAAGATGCCCGGACCATCATCATTCCCGGCTGGCGTGACCGCAGCGCCCCGGTGCCTGAGGCATTGATCGCGGCCCTGCGCCAAGCCCATGCGCGGGGTGCGCGGCTGCTGTCGATCTGCTCGGGTGTGTTCGTGCTGGCGGCCACCGGTTTGCTCGACGGTCACGGCGCCACTACGCACTGGCGCTACACCGCTGAATTGGCCGAGCGGTTTCCGAACATTCTGGTGGACCCGGACGTGCTCTATGTCGATTCAGGTCAACTGATCACCTCGGCCGGCAGCGCTGCCGGCATCGATGCCTGCCTGCATTTGGTGGCGCGGGACTTCGGTACGCAAGTGGCCAACTCGGTGGCGCGGCGGCTGGTGATGTCGCCGCAACGCACCGGCGGCCAGGCGCAGTTCATTCCGACACCGGTCAGTCCTACGCCGCGTAGCGATTTGTCGCGCGTCATGCAGTGGGCACGCGAGCGTTTGCATGAACCGCTGGAGGTGCGCGAGCTGGCGAGTGAAGCGGCGATGAGTGAACGGACGTTTCTGCGCCGCTTCACTGAAGCCACCGGCATGCCGCCCAAGGCCTGGTTGCAGCATGAGCGCCTGGGCCGGGCTCGCGAGCTGCTTGAAAGCACGAGCCAGAACACCGACCAGATTGCCCAGCGCTGCGGTTATCGCTCGGTGGAGAGTTTTCGGGTGGCGTTTCGCAGCGTGGTAGGCGTGCCGCCGTCGGTGTATCGGGAGCGGTTTGGGCGGGAGTCAAAGGCGATTTTTTGAGGTGTTTTTTAGGGCCTCATCGCGAGCAGGCTCGCTCCCACAGTTGACCGAGTTGTCTGGACGGACGCGGTCTAATGTGGGAGTGAGCCTGCTCGCGATGAGGCCAGCCCAGACACCAACTTTCTCAAGGCTTGCGCAACAGATAGGTATCCATAATCCACCCATTCTCCAACCGGGCCGCCTTGCGCACTCGCTCTATCTCATCCGCCACATCCTTGAGCTTGCCGCTGATCAAAATCTCATCCGGCGTGCCCAAGTAAGCCCCCCAATAAATCTCTGTCTCCTGATCCGCCACCCGATGGTAGGAATCTTCTGCATCGAGCATCACCACCAGGCTGTCGGCATCGCTCACCTGCCCCGCCGCCAGACGCCGGCCAGTGGTGATTTCAATCGAGCGGCCAATGCGGTTCAGCGGCACCTTATGCTGCGCCGCCAGCGCCTGGACACTGGTGATGCCGGGGATCACTTCAAATTCGAAGACACACCGGCCCGAGGCCAGAATCGCCTGCAAGATCCGGATGGTGCTGTCGTACAACGCCGGATCGCCCCACACCAGAAAACCGGCGCACTGCTCGTCAGTCATTTCCTCGCTGATCAACCGTTCGAACGTCCGCTGTTTAGCCAGATTGAGATCTTCCACGCTGGCCTTGTAGTCCACATCACCGCGTTCGCGCTCCGGGCTGTGGGCTTCGACGAAGCGGTAGTCGCGATCGGTGATGTAGCGCTCGCAGATCTCGCGGCGCAGGTCGATCAGCTTGTCCTTGCTCTGCCCCTTGTCCATAAGGAAAAACACGTCGACGAGGTTCAGCGCTTTCACGGCTTGCATCGTGATGTAGTCGGGGTTGCCGGCGCCGATGCCGATGACCAGAAGTTTTTTCATCAATAGGCTCCTTCCGGCTCAGTGCCCAACAAGCGTAAACGCCAACGGCCGTTGAACCGCAACTCGATGGCCGACAGCGGTTCAACATCGATCAGGTTGAACGCTGCGCTTTGCAGCACTTGCGTCAGCGCGGCGCGAATCACAAATGGATGGGTGATGGCAACGATGTGTCCCGGTGTAGCCTCCAGTGTTTTCAGCCACGCGGCTACTCGCTCTGCGAGTTGCATCACCGACTCGCCACCGTGGGGCGCGGCATGCGGATCATCGAGCCAGATCTGCAGCGCTTCGGCGGCGTTTTTTTGCAGATCGTCGATCCGCACGCCCTGCCAGCGCCCGAAATCGCAATCCCTCAATGCCTCGACAATTTCCACGGCGCTGCCGAACAGCTCGGCGGTTTGCCGGGTTCGCAGTTCAGGTCCACACACCAGTCGCGGCGTCCCCTTGAACTGAGCACGACGCGATCCCCTTGCCGATTGCCAATCCATTTCTATCGGCTCGTTCGTAGGAAAACGCGCCAATTTTTGTGCGACGGTTCGAGCGTGGCACATCAAAGTCAAACGGGTTGCCTGCACGAAGGATTACTCTGTCGATGGAATGGAAAACGGCAAAACGCCGCAAACAATTGGCCAATTGTGCCGCAAGAAGCGCGATCCAGGGCGTTTCGTTTGATCGGGCAAACACAGGTTCCAACCCACACCCGCCTGAAAAAATCAGCGATATCCGACACCACTATGGGCGATGGCCTACAAGCTCTGTCGACTTCCATGTAGCCCAGGGCCCACGGGGTTTTTGCCCTTTTTTTTGGCGTTAAAAATCCATTGAAAAATTCACTAGACATGTTGAGTCCGCTACATAAATACTGTTTTAGCAATTTATGAAATGAAACCGACATATCCATCCAGCAGGAGCCCGGATGCCTTCTCTCAGAGACCTGATCACCGATCCCGGCCTGGACCTTACGCCGTCGGAACGCAAAGTGATCCGTGCGTTGCTGGACCAGTACCCGCGTAACGGACTGGGCCCGATGTCACGTTTGGCCGAACATGCCGGTGTCAGCGATCCCACCATCGTGCGACTGGTCAAAAAACTGGGTTTCAGCGGTTATGCCGATTTCCAGGATGCCCTGCTCAGCGACATGGACCACCGCCTCCGTTCTCCCAGCACGCTGTTGCAACCCCGTGCTCATCTTCAGAAAGGCGACGCCTGGAGCCAATATCTGGCGCACAGCCATCGAGCGCTGGTGGACACCCATGCGCTGACCCAACCCGAAGATGTGCGGATTCTACTGGAATGGCTGCTCGACGCCCGCCATCAGGTGCATTGCTTCGGCGGGCGCTTCAGCAGTTTCCTCGCCAGTTATTTACTCAATCACTTGCGCTTGCTGCGCCCAGGTTGTTTCGCCCTGGAAGACAACGCGCAACTGCCCGACCGTTTGTTCGACGTGCAGCGCCAGGACGTGGTGCTGGTGTTCGACTATCGCCGCTATCAATCACAGGCCCTGCGCGTGGCCAATGCGGCGAAAAGTCGCTATGCACGCGTGGTGTTGTTCACTGACATCTATGCTTCACCGTTGCGGGAAATGGCCGACCTGATCATCAGTGCGCCAGTGGAATCGGTGTCGGCCTTCGACACCCTGGTTCCGGCGCTGGCCCAGGTCGAGGCGCTGATCGCCTGCCTGACCCTGCGCAGTCCGAACTTGGCCGATCGCCTGGAAGGCATCGACGCCCTGCGGACCGACTTCGACACCCACCTGCTGGAGGAAAAATAAGGATGTTCAAGCTCCCCCACCACTCACCTCGGGATTTGCCATTCGTCACCGATCACACCGCGCTGTTACTGGTGGACATGCAACGCGCCTGGCTTGAGCCGCAGTTCGACCCGCACCTCAACGGGCCGGATGCCGAATACTTCCTGACCCGCACCCACATGCAAGTGGTGCCCAATCAACGCCGGCTGCTCAGCGCTTTTCGCAGCGCCCGGCAAAACGTGCTGCACACGATCATCGAAAGCCTCACCGCCGATGGCCGCGACCGCTCGCTGGACCACAAGCTCTCGGACATGCACTTGCCCAAGGGCAGCCCGCCAGCACGGATCATCGACGACCTGACCCCGGCAGAAAACGAAATCGTGCTGCCCAAGACCTCGTCCGGGGTCTTCAACTCCACCAACATCGACTACGTGCTGCGCAACCTCGGGACGCAGCACCTGATCATCGCCGGCATCGTCACCGACCAGTGCGTGGACATGGCCGTGCGCGATGCCGCCGACCGCGGTTATCTGGTGACGCTGGTGGAAGATGCCTGCGCGACTTATACGCCCGCGCGGCATCAGGCCTGCCTGAATGCAATCAGGGGTTACTGCTGGATCACCGACACCCAGACCGTGCTTGGCCGGTTGCAGGAGATGCAGGCATGAGCGAGCGTCTGCTGCCACTGCCCATGACCACTCTCGTCACCACCGACCTGATCGGCGTGACGCGTGGACGCTCCTTTCCCACGGACGAACTCGAGCGCTATCTAAAGATGGGGTGTGGCTGGGTGCCGGCCAACAGTGCGCTGACCCCGCAAGACATCATCGCCTACACCAACCCGTGGGGCGCTTATGGTGATTTGCGGCTGATGCCCGACCTGCTCAGTCGAGTGACGGTCGACAACGGCCCGGATGCCAATGCCCCGGCACTGGATTTCATGCACAGCGACATTTGCGAAACCGATGGTCGCCCGTGGGGGGCCTGCCCGCGTACGTTGTTGCGCAACGAGGTGGAGCGTTATCGCGCCGAGTTGGGTTTGCAAATCAATGCGGCGTTCGAGCATGAATTCAACTTGAACACCGGCGACGTTGAACACCTGGCGTTTTCCCTGCAAGCCCAGCGTCAGGGGGCCGAGTTTGGCGGTTGGCTGCTCGGCGCCCTGCGGGCCGGTGGCGTCGAGCCGGAAATGTTCCTGCCCGAGTACGGCAAGCATCAATACGAAATCACCTGTCGCCCGACCCGTGGGGTGGCCGCTGCCGATCGCGCGGTGAACGTGCGTGAAATCACTCGCGAGATCGCCCGGCAAATGGGCCTGGCGTTGAGCTTCGCGCCCAAGACCTCGGAGCATGCGGTGTGCAACGGTGTGCACCTGCACATCAGCCTGTTGGACCTGGCGGGCCAACCAGTGATGTACGACGCCGGCACCACCAATGGCTTGTCGACTCTCGGCCAGCACTGGGCCGCCGGCATCCTGCATTACCTGCCCGCACTCTGTGCGTTTACCGCGCCAACGCCGGTATCTTACGAACGTTTGCAGCCCCATCACTGGAGCGCATCCTACGCGTGCCTCGGGCAACGCAACCGCGAAGCAGCGCTGCGAATCTGCCCGACGACAAGCCTGGGCAGCAAATCGGTGGCGTCACAATACAACCTGGAATTTCGCGCCATGGACGCCACGTCCTCACCGCACCTGGCCATGGCTGCGCTACTGATTGCCGGCCGGCTGGGCATCGAGCAACGCCTGGCCTTGAACGCAATCACCGATGAAGTCCCCGACTCCCTGAACGAAGAACAACGCCAGGCACGCGGCATCGTCGCCCTGCCCGCGTCCCTTGCCCAGGCCCTGGATTGCCTGCGCAATAGCGAGGCGCTGATCGAGGCCTTGCCGAGCGCGTTGCTGGACACCTACTTCGCCCTGAAAACCGAGGAACTGACCCTGACGGAACAGCTGTCGCCCGCCGAACGCTGTGAGCACTATGCGCGCCTGTACTGAATCTGCTGAGTTCGGTCTTTACACCGGGCCCGCGTACACCCTGAGTCGGGAAGACTCCGATCACCCGTTGATTCTGGTGTGCGAGCACGCCAGCCGTTTTATTCCGGCCGGGTTGAATGACCTGGGCTTGAGTCACGAGGCGGCCCGCGAGCACATCGCCTGGGACATCGGCGCCCTGGCGCTGGCCGAGGGTTTGGCCCGAGCGTTGGGCGCAACCTTGTTGGCGGCCAATTATTCACGGCTGCTGGTGGACCTCAACCGACCGCTGCAAGCCCCGGACAGCATTCCGGCACAGAGCGAAATCTATCAGGTGCCGGGCAACCGGGACCTGGATGAAGCCACCCGCGAGTATCGTCGGCAATCTTTGTTCGAGCCGTTTCATTCGCGTCTGACTGACTTGATCGACGAGCGTGTCGCTCAAGGACGAACGGTGCGGGTGGTGGGAATTCACAGTTTCACACCGGTCTATCACGACCAGCCTCGTGCGCTGGAAGTCGGCGTGTTGTTTGGCAAGGGCGTGGAATATGCCCAGCGTTTGATCGATGGCCTGCGCCGGCATCCATTGAAGGTTGCCGGTAATGAACCGTACAAAATCAACCCGCTGGGCGACATGACCGTGCCGGTCCATGGCGATGCACGAGGGCTGGAATCGGTGTTGATCGAGGTGCGCAACGACCTGCTGCGCACGCCTGAAAATGTCCGTCGTTTTACCGAATACCTGGCGCCACTGTTGTAAAGCAATCGCTTCAAACTCGCAGCTTGCAGCTGCTTTCATCCCAAGGAGAAAGGCTTCATGGAAATAGAAGAATTCGGCTACAAGCAAGAGTTAAAACGCAGCCTGTCGCTGACCGACCTGGTGGTGTACGGGATGATCTTCATGATCCCCATCGCACCGTTCGGTGTGTATGGCTACGTCAACGCCGAGGCGCCAGGGCTGGTACCGCTGGCCTACATCATCGGCATGGTGGCGATGCTCTTCACGGCCCTGAGTTACGGCAGCATGGCCCGGGCCTTTCCGATTGCCGGTTCGGTTTATTCCTACGCGCAACGGGGCCTGAACCCGCACGCAGGGTTTATCGCCGGCTGGCTGATGCTCCTCGATTACCTGCTGATTCCGCCGCTGCTGTATGTGTACGCGGCCATGGCCCTGAACCATTTGTACCCGGACATTCCGAAGGTCGGTTTCATCCTGGCCTTCCTGGTCAGCGCGACCTTCGTTAACTTGCGCGGCATCACCTTCACCGCGCGAATGAACATCATCTTCCTGCTGGCGCAACTGGTGGTGCTGGGGATCTTCCTGTTCTACGCCTGGAACGCACTGCACAGTGGCGGCGGTAACGGTCAGCTGACACTGGCGCCGTTGTACAACCCCGAGACATTCAACTTCGCCCTGCTGATGCAAGCGGTGTCGATTGCGGTGCTGTCGTTCCTCGGTTTCGATGCGATTTCCACCCTCGCCGAAGAGATCAAGGGTGACCCGGGCCGCAGCGTCGGCAAGGCCGCGTTGATCACGCTGGTGGTCATGGGCGTGATCTTCGTTGTGCAGACCTGGATTGCGACCGATCTGGCGGCCGGCATGGGTTTCAAAACGGCTGACACGGCTTTTTATGAAATCGCTGAACTCGCGGCCGGCAGCTGGCTGGCTACCCTGACCGCCGTGGCGACCGCACTGGCCTGGGGCGTTGCGGTGGCAATCACCTCCCAAGCGGCAGTGTCTCGTCTGCTGTTCGGCATGGCCCGGGACGGCAAGTTGCCAAAGGTTCTGGCCAAGATTCATCCCAAACACAACACGCCGTACGTGAGCATCTACCTGGTGGCCGTGCTGTCGCTGCTGATCTGCTACCTGTTCATCAACTCAGTGGACACCCTTACCTCGCTGGTGAATTTCGGCGCACTGAGCGGTTTCATGTTGCTGCACCTGACGGTCATCAACTACTACTGGCGCCGGCAGAAATCCGGCCAGGTCATCCGTCACCTGATCTGCCCGGTGATCGGCTTCATCATCGTCGCGGCGATCATGTACAACATGGGCGTCGATGCGCAGAAACTCGGCCTGATCTGGATTGCCCTGGGCCTGGTCTACCTGTTTGTACTCAACAAGCTGGGCAGCCGTGCAGCACTGCCCGACCCAACCAACGGCTGACAAGAAAAAGAGCGGCGTCTGACAAAAATTCAGGCGACCGCCGATTGAATGCGTGGAAACCGACAGTGATAGTCAGGTTCGGTGCCAACCACCGAACCCTTTGATACAGGAGTGCATCCATGCTGGTCTTACGTCCAGTCGAGTTAACCGACCTGCCCCAGTTGCAGCAACTGGCGCGCGACAGTCTGGTAGGCGTTACGTCCTTGCCGGACGACACCGAATGCCTGCGCGAGAAGATTCTCGACTCCTGCGCCTCGTTTGAAAAAGACGTTGAGAGTCACGGCCCGGAGAACTATTTCTTCGTGTTGGAAGATCTGACCCGAGAGCGCTTGGTGGGCTGCTCGGAGATCCTGGCCACCGCCGGCTTCAGCGAGCCGTTCTACAGCCTGCGCAACCGGCATTTCACCAGCGCCTCGCGGGAGCTGAACATCGAGCACGGCGTGCCCGCGTTGTCGTTGTGCCACGACCTCAGCGGCCATACCTTGCTGCGCGGTTTTCATATTGACGCAGCGCTGGTGCGCACACGGTTCTCTGAACTGCTGTCCCGGGCGCGGCTATTGTTCATCGCCGCCCACGCGCGACGCTTTTCCGAAGCCGTCATCACCGAGATCGTCGGCTTCAGCAGCGATGACGGGCACTCGCCGTTCTGGGATGCGGTGGGCAAGCACTTTTTCGACCTGCCCTACGTCGAGGCCGAGCGACTTTGCGGCCTGGAAAGCCGTACTTTCCTCGCCGAACTGATGCCGCAATACCCGATCTACGTGCCGATGCTGCCCCAGGCGGCGCAGGACTGCATCGGCCGCATCCACCCCGATGGCCAGGAGGCTTTCGATATCCTCGAGCGCGAAGGCTTCGAGACCAACAGCTACATCGACCTGTTCGACGGCGGTCCGACGTTGTATGCGCGCACTCCCGGCATCCGCTCCATCGCCCAGAGCCAGACCGGCACGGTGAAACCGGGTGCGTCCATCGATGCCCGGGGCAGCTATCTGGTGAGCAACGATTCGCTGAAGGACTACCGCGCCATCGTCGCCGATCTGGACTACCAGGCCGGGCAACCTGTGAGGTTGAGCGGCGAAATGTGCGCCGCCCTGAACGTGACCGAAGGCAGCCCGATCCGGCTGATCGCCCTGTGAGCATCACCCGGCCCCGCGCCCAACGACAGCGCCCGAGCGGGCGTGCAGAAGGAGTTGCATCATGATTGTCCGCCCGGTTCGCGTCACCGACCTGCCCGCCTTGCTCAACCTGGTACACCAGGCCGGCCCCGGCTTCACCACCCTCCCGGCCAACGAGGAACGCCTGTCCCACCGGGTACGCTGGGCTCAACGAACCTTCGCCGAACAGGTCGAACGCGCCGATGCTGATTACCTCTTCGTGCTCGAAGACGACGACCAGCAATTGGTGGGTGTCAGCGCCCTGGTCGGCGCCGTAGGCCTGCGCGAGCCCTGGTACAACTACCGCGTCGGGCTCACGGTCAGTTCGTCACCAGACCTGGGTATCCGGCGTCAGATTCCGACGTTGTTCCTGAACAATGAAATGACCGGCCAATCGGAGATTTGCTCGCTGTTTCTACGTCCTGATCAACGCCAGGGCAGTAACGGTCGATTGTTGTCGTTGGGGCGGCTGTTGTTTGTGGCCGAGTTTCCGCACCTGTTCGGCGACAAACTCATTGCCGAACTGCGTGGCAGCGCCGACGAACAAGGTTGTTCGCCATTCTGGGACAGCCTGGGCCGGCACTTCTTCAAGATGGATTTCAGCCACGCCGATCACTTGTCGGGGCTGGGCAGCAAGTCGTTCATCGCTGAACTGATGCCACGCCAACCGCTTTACACCTGCCTGCTCACCGAACAGGCCCAGGCCGTGATCGGCAAGGCGCACCCGAACACCGAACCGGCCCTGAAAATCCTCACCGCCGAAGGTTTTGCCCATAAGGGTTACATCGACATCTTTGACGCGGGCCCGGTGATCGAAGCCCCGGTCTCGAATATCCGCACCGTGCGCGACAGCCAACCGCTGGTGCTGGCCATCGGCACACCCGACGAGCAGGCCCCGGTGTGGCTGATCCATAACCGTCGCCTGGAAAACTGCCGCATCACCGCCGCCCAGGCCAGACTGGTGGGCAACAGCCTGATCGTCGACCGCCTCACCGCCAAACGCCTGCAACTGCAACCCGGCAATTCGGTGCGCGCCGTGCCACTGCTTAATCAACAACAGCAGCAGTCAGTGGCGGCGTGACCGACGCAGGTCCATCCGCCTCTGAAAATCGTCATCATCCTTTCCCCGCCCGCGTGATAGCCTTTTGTTCCTTCGGCGTTGACACTTTTGCTCAAGCCCTTCCATGCCCTTTGCAGTGGTGGAACTCATATGTCCAGGCTTTCTCATCAAGATTTACGCCGTAACTTTCGCGAGCTTTTCGCTTCCAGCGCCTGCTATCACACCGCCTCGGTCTTCGACCCGATGTCGGCCCGCATTGCCGCTGACTTGGGTTTTGAGGTAGGGATCCTGGGCGGTTCGGTCGCATCGTTACAGGTACTGGGCGCCCCCGACTTTGCCTTGATCACCCTCAGCGAGTTCGCCGAGCAGGCCACTCGCATTGGCCGCGTTGCTCAACTGCCGGTGATCGCCGACGCCGACCACGGCTATGGCAATGCGCTCAATGTCATGCGCACCATCGTCGAACTCGAGCGCGCCGGTGTCGCCGCCCTGACCATCGAAGACACGCTCCTGCCCGCCCAGTTCGGCCGCAAGTCCACCGACCTGATCGGGGTGGCGGAAGGCGTCGGCAAAATTCGTGCGGCACTGGAAGCCCGGGTCGACTCGGAAATGGCAATCATCGCCCGCACCAACGCTGGAATCCTGCCGGTGCAGGAAGTCATCAGCCGTACCTGTCATTACCAGCAGGCCGGTGCGGACGGCATTTGCATGGTGGGCGTGCGGGACTTCGACCACCTCGAACAAATCGCCGAGCACCTGAGCGTTCCGCTGATGCTGGTCACCTACGGCAACCCGTTGCTGCGCGACGACAAACGCCTGGCCGAACTCGGCGTGCGGGTCACGATCGATGGTCACGGCGCCTACTTCGCCGCGATCAAGGCCACGTATGACAGCCTGCGGGAACAACGGCAGTACTTTACGCAGGCATCGGACCTGAGTGCGACCGAGTTGACTCATACCTATACGCAGCCTGAGGAATACATCCGTTGGGCGGAAGAGTTTATGAGCGTTAAGGAATGATTCCTCTCTGATTTCGGCTCCTGAAGCGACTTGTAATTCGGCCGGTAGACGCAATGTCACCGGCGGGATTGCAAGATCTTGAGCCGAATGGCTGTCATCTGTCGCCCCCAAAATACACACTTAAAAACAAACACCAATATTTAATAACAACTCCAAAGTTGATATTAAATATCGCCCTCTATAATCTCCAAACCGTTAAATAACAAAAAATATTTAACCCAGACAGCAACAAACTCAAAGCAATATCGCTACTTATACGACAAGCGCTTTATCCTCACTCAACCCCTATCAAAGGAAATCTTATGAAAACCACTACCAGCAACTGGGAAAACTCCCCGCTATTGCGCGCCGAAGCCAAAGTCATCACCACACCGACAAAATCCACTCACGAGTCCAACTGTCCTGGTTGGGACGGGCTTCGATTTAACGTAGGCAACATTCACGAAATCAAGAAATACCGTAACGTATCTGCCCAGGATTAAGACCTTATAACGATTTACCGGGGTCGCACTCAGCCAGATGTTCGTACCTGCCTGGAAGCACCATCCCCCATTTGTTAAACCGACGGCAGTGGCCACACCATTCAGCCACTGACGTCTCTTAAAAACTGATGGGCTTGATGAGTTAAAAGCAACTACCCTAACAATAATAGACTGAACGATTCCATTTGCTAAAACATCTGTTCCGCCTCATTAGAAACCATAAAAAGCCAAGCAGAATTCTTCATGATAAAAACGTTGCTCGACCCTGACCTTACACCTTCACAACTTATCACCAGCATCAAGACACTGGACATGAGTGTCGAAGTAAAAAATCTCGCAGACCAGCTACCCGAACAAACAGCACACACTTTAGATTCATCTCGCCGTGCTGAAATCATGAAACTGACGAACATCCATACCGGAACATTGACATTACATTGTAATAAAAATGGCAATATCAGCCTCAAGGCACCTGATAACACACCGGCGTCCGAGCAACTTTATTCCGTACCCGGCAACAGTGTTTTATTTGCGATCAACGCAGAATCGTTTTGCATTCAACTTTACGCGCTCGAAGAAGATCATCTGACTCGCGCAGAGCTGGTCATCGTAGATGCCAGTAACCCGTTGTTCATCGACGGCACGAAGGTCCTGTTCGATAGCAACCCGACTGGATACGGGCATCCGGCATTTATCGGCAGCATCAACCTGCCAGACAGAAGCGCAGACATCAGTGTTTTCGACCGTGTTTCATTGAACAAAATCGCCTGGTTCCCTCATGACGATAGCGCCGCACGGTACCTGGTGAGCCTTGAGCTGCTTGAAGCCGCACAGGATCCCGGGGCATTCAGAGTGGCCGAAGAATTGATCTATCACTACCACCCCGCTGTCGCCTGGAAGGCATTTCAGGTAATACAGCAAACGGATCCGCGGGCCGCATTGCATTACGCACCGCTGTTGAGAAATCTGCAAAACAGCCGCCTGAATCTTTTACTCGACCAGAGTGAAGCGGCATGAAACTAAAGACTTTCGTTGAGCGTATGACGACTTACGATCTGGAGCGAGACAAGCCAAAGATCGTGGAAGATCTGCGTCAACTGGCAACAAACCGTACGTTGCTGAGCGAGCACCTTTACACCACTATTCAACAAGCGGGTTTCAGTACCAAAAACAGTCTATACGGCGCTTATGCATTTGTACTGCACTACAACGATCTGTTTACTGTCCGATTGGGTTTTTGGTCTCCGGTCACGTCAAAAGATGAAAGTGAAACGTTCATCTATGACCTGAACCACACCCATGACTTCGAACTCTATGCCGTGGGTTACGGCGGTGACGGCTACACAACCGTCTCGCGAAAGATACTGGATCAAACTCCGTTACAAGCCGGAAGAAGGCCCGTACTCGGTGAAGAGCGAGTACTTAAACTTGCACCCGGAGAAGTTCTGCACATGCTTCCACTACAGGAAGTGCACAAACAGCTTCCACCGAAAAGTATGTCCGCATCGTTGAGTTTGCTTATTCATCCTCAGCAATCGGTTAAAACCGAAGAAGCCTGGTGCTTCGACGAAAACTACGTACCGACTTACCCCGGTATCGCCATGCAGGAAACAGCGCTCTATGAAAATACGCTGTCACTGCTTGAACGAGGATAGTTACTGACTACCCTCCAAATTTAAAAAAGGAATGAATATGAACAAACCACTGAACAACTGGAATGAAACTTCGCTTCTGCGCGCCGGGACTACCGTAATCAATACGCCAGTCAAGACAACAATGGAAGTTCCGTGCGCCGATTTCATGCCTCGTTATAACGTGGGCAATATTCACGAAATCAAGAAATTCTGGAGCTTGCCAGCCAAAGACTGATATCGCTCTCGTTAAGTGCACTACCAAGGCTGCCGACCCACAAGGTCGGCAGCCTTTTCTTTGATCGTTCCCACGCTCTGCGTGGGAATGCAGCCCGGGACGCTACGCGTTCCATCCAAAGCCGAATGCAAAGCGTCCGTTGAGGCATTCCCACGCGGGAGCGTGGGAACGATCACGTTTCACACCGAATCAAGTAATGGGTGATGTGGTGCGCCATCGCTGCAACAAATGACGCGGTTGCGACCGGTGGCCTTGGCTTCATAGAGCGCCTGGTCGGCGTCGTTGAGCCACAGGGTCGCGTCAGTGTGTGCCGGGTTGAAGGCGGCAAGGCCGATGCTCAGGCTGACTCTCAGCGCCGGGCTCTGCTCATAGCCCAAGGTGGCGAAGCGATCACGCAGGGCATCCATGGCGGCCGCCGCGCTCGTGAGCGGAAGGTCCGGGAGGATCACGCAGAATTCGTCGCCGCCGTAGCGCCCGGCAACATCCGCCGCGCGCAGGTTCTGCTTGAGCATTTTGCTCAACTGACGCAGCACGATATCCCCGGCAACGTGGCCGTAGGTGTCGTTGATGGTTTTGAAATGGTCGATGTCGATCAGCGCAATCGCCCCGCCCTGCTGCTGACGTTTGCAACGCTGGAATTCGATTTCCAGTTGATCCTTCCAGGCGCCGTGATTCAACAGGCCGGTGAGGCTGTCGGTGCGGCTCAGTGCCAGCAATTCACGCTTTTGTCGACCGAGGGTGTGGGCCTGGCGGAAGCAGATCCAGCCCAATGCCAGCGGGTACAAACACATCAAGGGCAAACAGGCATACATCTGCAGTTGGCTGGTCTGTGGGACAAAGGTGGGGGAGAAAACCAGCAGTCCGACGCCCATCCCGAGAACTTGCGCCACGGTTCCCGCCAACAGGAAACGCAAACCGCCAATGGCCACATTGTTCATTGCCATCATGGCCAGGGTGGTCGCGGCGGGCAGCGGATTGAAGTGCATGGCTGCGACCCAAAAACCACCGAGAAAGGCATCCACCAGCAGGTTGCGGTGTTCGGCGTGATAAGGCACTGGCGCGCGGCGCGCCCATTGATAAGCCACGTGCGGCCAGAGTACGGCATTGAGCAGCATCGTCACCCAGACCCACGGTGCAGGGTTGAGTGGATACATCGCCGCGCTCACAAGCAACAGCCCCAAGGCTAAACCCAGGATTCGCGATGTATAGAGCCTCCTGGCCAGTGAAAGTCCTTTTCCTCCCGTTTTTCCCATAGAGGCCTCTGCGCCACTGAGACGGAACCTGAAAACACAAGGGGTTCAAGTGTGGTGAGAGTCTATCAGGGAAGCGGCAAATAGCCATCACCGGCGGGCGGCCTGAATACCAAGGCATAGCCATGAGGCGGGCGCGCAATGTTTGGTACCAGCCTGCCCGACTTCCCCAACCTGTTTATCGTCACCGGCCCCAACACGGGCATCGGCCATACCTCGGCGCTGTTCATCATCGAGTCTCAGATGAACTACATTCTGGATTGCATCCGTACGTTAAAAGAACAGGGTTTGCGCAGCATCGAAGTACGCTCCGAAGCAGAACGTACCTACACTGAAATGATCCACCGGGAAATGGAACGCACGGTATGGAAGTCCGGGGGCTGCCACAGTTGGTATCAAAGCAAGAGCGGTCATGTGATTGCGATGTTTCCGGGGTTCAGTTTCAGCTATCACCGGTTGACCAGAGCGCTGAAACCCGCCGATCACATTCTGTCCTGATCACGTAAAAGGAAGATGCCTGATGCTTTTGTTGGTTGTCGCAATCGCGGTTTTCGTGGCCTGGAGCTGGTTGAGTTACCCGGCCATCGGTCATTGGCTCTATGACTTGAACATGTCGGTAGAGGCGAAGCTCTATGGACTGCACAAAATTGTCGTGCCGATCGCCGAAATGACCGTCTCGACCTGGCAAGGCGGGCCGTACGAAGCGTCCAGCAGTGTGCTGATGCTCCACGGCTACAGCGCCGACAAGAATGTCTGGCTGCGTTTTGCCCGGCACTTTGTCGGCAACTATCGGGTGATCATCCCCGACATCGCCGGGCATGGCGAAACCGGCTTCAAGGCGGGCGGCGGTTACGACATTCCCTTGCAGGCCAAGCGGATGATCCAGTTGCTCGATGTTTGCGGCGTCGAGAAAGTCCATGTAATCGGCAATTCGATGGGCGGTTACATGGCAGCGTGGCTGGCGGCCACTTACCCGGATCGCATTGTTTCGGTGGCCCTGATCGATCCGGCAGGTGTCACCGCCCCCGAAGCCAGCGACCTGGAGCGGCATTTGGCCAAGGGCCACAACCCGTTCCTGATTCACTCGCGGGAAGAATTCCAGCGTTTCTACGCCATGACCATGGCCGAACCGCCGTGGGTACCCAAGGTGGTGCTGGACGCCATCGCGCAACGCTATGAACAGAGCCGCGATGAGCTGGAGGAAATCTTCAACGGCTTCCGTGCCAGCCCGCCGATGGAGCCGAAACTGCCCGACATCAAGTGCCCGGCACTGTTGCTGTGGGGGCATAAGGACCGCTTGATCGATGTCAGCAGCGTGGCGATCTGGAGCAAAGGCATCGCTGACCTGCGAGTGGAAGTCTGGGACCACACCGGCCATATGCCGATGGTGGAACAACCGACGAACACGGCACGGCTGTACCGGGAATTTTTGGCATCACTGCGCTCGGAACTCCCGGTGTAGCAGCCGAACACCGCCCCCCTGTAGCAGCTGCCGAGCCTGCGAGGCTGCGTTCGGCTGCGCAGCAGTCGTGAAATCAGGCACCGCGGTGTGTCAGGAGGAACGTGCATATAGGGTTTGCGACTGCTTCGCAGCCGAACGCAGCCTCGCAGGCTCGACAGCTGCTACAAGCTGCTACAAGCTGCTTCAGCCAGCAGTCCTTTGCAGAATGAAGTTCGTAAGATTCTTCGTTTGTCGGCGCCGCACAAGGCTGCGATCTTTTCTCGCATCCTTTACGTCACCGCGCCAGGAATTCTTTCATGAGTCATCCGAACTTCATCAGCCCTGACCTGATCCGCCAACGCTTTTCCAAAGCGATGTCCGACATGTACCGCGAAGAAGTGCCGCTGTACGGCGCGCTGATGGAACTGGTGGAACAGACCAACCGTCACGTGCTGGACAGCGATCCGCACATCGCCCGACAGTTGCACAGCACCGGTGAAATCCAGCGCCTGGACCTGGAGCGGCATGGCGCGATCCGTGTCGGCACCGCTGATGAACTGGCGACCCTCGCCCGGCTGTTTGCGGTGATGGGCATGCAACCGGTGGGTTATTACGACCTGACCCCGGCCGGCGTACCGGTCCACTCCACGGCTTTTCGCGCGGTGCATGAGGCGGCGCTACAGGTCAGCCCGTTCCGGGTATTCACTTCCCTGCTGCGCCTGGAACTGATCGAAGACCTGGAACTGCGAGCATTCGCCCAGTCAGTGCTGGATAAACGTTCGATCTTCACGCCCACCGCGCTAAGCCTCATCGACCGCGCCGAAACCCAGGGCGGTCTTACGGAACAGGAAGCACGGGACTTCGTCGAACAGGCACTGGAAACATTCCGCTGGCACCACACCGCCACCGTGACCGCCGAGCAGTACCGCAAGCTCTGCGCCCAGCATCGCCTGGTCGCCGACGTGGTAGCGTTCACCGGCCCGCATATCAACCACCTGACGCCGCGCACCCTGGACATCGACATCGTCCAGGCGCAAATGCCTGTTCACGGCATCACCCCCAAAGCGGTGATCGAAGGCCCACCCCGCCGTCAGTGCCCGATCCTGCTGCGCCAGACCAGTTTCAAAGCCCTGGACGAGCCTGTCGCCTTCACCGATCAGACCCGGACTCACGGCAGCCACAGCGCCCGTTTCGGCGAGATCGAACAACGCGGCGCGGCGCTCACCCCCAAAGGCCGGGCGCTTTACGACCGATTGCTCAACGCTGCCCGTGATGAACTGAAAGACTTCCCCAATGAGGCCAATGCCGCACGTTACAACGCGCTGATGGCGCAGCACTTTGCGCAGTTCCCTGACACCCTTGAGGGCATGCGCCGAGAGGAACTGGCGTACTTTCGCTACTTCCTCACGGAAAAAGGGTTGGGGGCGGATGAATTGAAATCGTGGTCGCTGGAGGATCTGCTCAGCGGCGGCTATCTGCGGGTTGAGCCGTTGGTGTACGAAGATTTCCTGCCAGTCAGCGCTGCGGGGATTTTTCAGTCGAACCTGGGAGATGCCGCGCAAACCCACTATGGCGTGCAATCGAACCGGCAGGTGTTCGAGATGGCGCTGGGGCGATCGACAATTGATGAATTGGCGTTGTATGCCGAGACGCAACGACGCTCGATCGAGGAATGCCGCGAGGCAATGGGATTGTAGAGTCTGGCTTGACCTTGTGGCGAGGGAGCTTGCTCCCGCTTGAGTGCGCAGCACTCACAAAAATCTGCAATCGTTCGCAGAAAGCGGGGCCGCTACGCAGCCCAGCGGGAGCAAGCTCCCTCGCCGCATGAAAGTGTCCGGCCAATATTTAGCCGTCCGGGGATTAAGCCAGCTTCGCCAACAACGCCTCGGCGGCAGCCTCGGACGACGCCGGATTCTGACCGGTAATCAGCAAACCATCGGTGAGCACATAACTGGCCCAGTCAGCACCTTTGGAATAGACACCACCTTTCTCCTTAAGCATGTCCTCCACCAAAAACGGCACAACCTTCGTCAGTTGCACAGCCTCCTCTTCAGAATTGGTAAAACCCGTCACACGCTTGCCTTTGACCAGCGGCTGGCCATCCGCGTCCTTGACGTGACGAAACACACCGGGGGCGTGGCAGACGGCCGCAACCGGCTTGCCCGCCTGGTAAAACGCCTCGATCAGAGCAATCGAAATTTTGTCTTCGGCCAGATCCCACAGCGGGCCATGGCCGCCCGGGTAGAAAATCGCATCGTAATCTTCAGCTCTGACGCTGCTCAGCAGAGCGGTAGACGCCAATGCGGACTGGGCGGCGGGGTCTTTGCGAAAGCGCTCGGTGGCTGCGGTTTGCGCGTCCGGCTCGTTGCTTTTTGGGTCCAGCGGTGGTTGACCACCCTTGGGCGAAGCCAGGGTCAACTGAGCGCCGGCGTCCTTGAAGGCGAAATACGGTGCGGCGAATTCCTCCAGCCAAAAGCCGGTTTTCTTACCCGTGTCACCCAATTGATCGTGTGACGTTAGAACCATCAGGATTTTCATGTCGTGCTCCTTGAGTTCGCAGATGTTCATTGATCTCGGCGCTGAGTTTGACCTCCAGGCCGCCACATTCGTTGCACCTGTCACCCTAGCGGTTCTTCCTGATAAGGCAGCGAATGATGGCCAACCGCTTTGATGCGCAAGAAGTTGCGCACTCAACGCAAAGAAAACCAATTCGGGACCGCTGATCGCCCGGCCTGGCTGGCGCTCCAGCCAAGTGCGCAAGAAGTTGCCCAGCACTGCGCAACTTCTTGCGCACATTCACAGGCGATCGCTGCCGAACATGCTTCAAACGGTCTAAAAAACTCTCAACCTGCTGATTTATATAGCACTAACCGTTTATGGCACGGACCTTGATAACAGTCAGGCACCCACCGGGGCGATACTGCCTCCCGGGCACCCTTAACATTAGCAAGGAGCACATCCATGGCTACACCCGCGTACATGTCCGTCACTGGCGAGAAACAAGGTCTGATCACTGCCGGCGCATTTACTGCCGACTCGGTTGGCAATACCTACCAGGAAGGTCACGAAGACCAGGTCATGGTTCAGGCTTTCAGCCACGACGTGATCATCCCGCGTGACCCACAGTCCGGCCAACCGACCGGTCAGCGCGTTCACAAGCCAGTCGTGATCACCAAGGTCTACGACAAGGCTTCGCCACTGCTGCAAGCCGCTCTGACCTCCGGCGAGCGCATGAGCGAAATCGTTATCCAGTGGTACCGCACTTCGGCTCAAGGTACCCAAGAGCACTACTACACCACCAAACTGGAAGACGCGATCATCGTCGCCATCAACAACAAAATGCACAACTGCCAGGATCCGTCGAACTCGCACTTCACGCACCTGGAAGAAGTGCAATTCACCTACCGCAAAATCACCTGGACCCACGAAGTATCCGGTACTTCGGGTTCCGATGACTGGCGTCAACCGGTCGTCTGACTCAGGCTGACCGTCTCAAGCATCGGCCAGCTCTGCTGGTCGATGTTATTTGTGCCCTTCCAGAGTTTTCACTTTGTTGATCCGGAGACGGAACTGAACCGTCAATAGTGGCGCAGCAACCTCAGCGAGCAGTTTTGACAGACCGAATATCATCACGGCATGCAAATGCCGCATTGCGGTTCTATTGATTCAAGCGCTTCACCATGAAAAATTTTCCACCCGGCGCCCAAAAAAAAAACGGACGATCTAATGATTGCCCGTTTCATGTATTTCTAGTCAGCAAACTTTTCTCAACCTCGTACTTAACCACCACAGACCTTTGCATACCGCGTTTGCGATGAGTTTGGTGGTGTGATTGAGAAAGCGAAATGGCAATCGGGGGGAGTTCAGCGAAACAGCGTATTGCTTGCGGGGGAAGTGTATCGAACCTCGATAAGGTGTTCGCCCAGTGTAATGGCCTGGCAATCCATGCACCGGTAAAGAGCCCTGACACTGGGCGAACGGGAAGTATTTTAATGGAAGTTATCGAATATGTCCGCGTATATGAACATGAAATTTATCGAAACAACTTTCGATTAAATGTCGGTCCAAATATTATTTTTACCGATCATCAGAACTCACCAGTTAGACCATCAAAATTGATTGTTCTTATACAGAAAAGTTGTACAAGAACAATCGATATATAGAGTTAATACTCAACTTTCGTGCTTGCTGGTCACTTCCAATATGTCGGTATAGGTCACAACGACACTCTGCCCAACTTTCAGATCTTTCAATTTCGCTTGAACTTCGGGTCTTACAACGTCGACAGTCTTGGACTCGCCAGCGGGGGTTTCGAAGGTTACCTGGTTTTTCTTCACATCGATTTTGGAAATTTTCAGTTGGACCTGCACCTGACGGTAGGCTTCGCCGCCCGGGTTGTCGCTGCCGGGGGCTGCACGGACTTCACCCGCGCGTTCGACGGTGCCTGGCAGGCCTTTGTCGATATCGGTGTCGAGGTAGGCGGCGACAGCGCTAGTCACCTTGACATCCACTTGGTCGCCGACTTTCAGGTTGCCGAGGTTTTTGGCCTTGTCGGTCAATTGCACATGGACCTGACGACCTTCCGGCCCCTCCAGAACCACCTGATGTTTGGCAGCATCGACCGAGACGACTTTGGTGACGACCTGATCGGCAACCACGACGGCAGACAGCGGAATGTCCGCAGCCATGGCGCCAAGGCTGGCGGCAGACAACAAGGTAGCGAGGGTGATGGCTTTAGTCAGTGCATGAAGTTTCATAAGCGATGCATTCCCTGTGAATTGGAGGCAGCAAAGAGCGCTGGACCACCGTCCGGCGCCCTTTGTGCAGATGAGCATAGACGCTGATCAGGGAGTGTTCGCAGTTTCTTGTGCGGTGGATTCGCCGCTCTCTGTGCCCTTGCCGCTTTCCTTGCGCCGGGTCGGATCGGTCGGGCGCAGGGCGTCGTTATCGCGCTCGACTTCACCCGGTGGCCGCGGTTCGTCAGGGTGCTCAGTGGGGGTCGTCGGTTTCATGGGGGTCTCCTCAGGCTTCGGGATCGTCAACCTCATGGGCAACATTCACGGCAGGCGAATCTTTATGGGATTGATCCGCCTTGGCCTTCAAGTCTTGCCATTGTTCCAGGTCAATGGCGCCCTGCCCCAGCAAGTCGTCTGCTACCCGCAGCAGTTCGACGTAATGGGCGTCAGGGGATTGTTGCCAGTAGGCCTTGTCCTCGAACAGACGCTGCCACGAATCAAGGTCTGGCGGTTTCAGGTCTTCGCTCATGGCGGTCTCCTGTGAACGGGCTTCTAGAATTAGGAGGCTAGCGCTCTACCGAGAGTTCCGACTCAATACCCGGTCATTTCCAGATAACCCTGCCCACCATGGCTGCCGCTCAATTGCACCGGACCTTCCCAATAGGGAATGCGCAAAGCCATCCACGCATTGGGATTGAGTGCGCTGATCGTGATGTCGAGATGTTTGTCGGGGATTTTGATCGACCAGCGCACCGGCATCGAACGTCCGGCAACCTTGGCAGTGTCTTGCGGTGTGAGGCTGATATCGGCGGCATGCAGTAGCTGCGTCTGGCCCTGAGCGTCGATCCAGGTGCCGGTGAGGTAAGGCGCGCCGTCCTTGTGCCGCATGCGGTAGAGCATGACTTGTTCGCCGCTGTCCAGGTGCAGGGAAAACCAGTCCCAGCCTGTCTGGTTGGCGGTCAGGGGCTGGCTGCTCCATTCCCGGTCGAGCCAGGCCGGGCCACTGACTCGATAGGTTTTGCCGTCGATTTCCAGCGTGCCGCTGGCCTGGAAAAACGGCTGACTGTAGTAGTACGACGCTTGCCCTTGTTCGGACTTCTGACTGAAGCCTTTGTCGCCCTGAAGCACCAAGGGACCCGTGGAGCTCAGCCGCAATTGATAGCCAAAATGCTTGTCCCGGGCGCTGAGTTGAAGATCCGTCATAGGGTCGGAAGCCTGACTGCTGAAACGCCAATCATCGATCCACGCGTTGAACGGCGCGAGACTCACACCCGCCTGACCAACGCCACCACGGGCGTAACGTTCGGCGGCGTGATGCACCGTCGCCGACGTCACGGCCGCATGGCCAAGCCAGATAATTTGATTGCCCCAGCCAGCGACCTCGGGCGTTGCTTTCAAGGCGCTGCGAAACAGCGTCCATTGCGCGCCGAACTCGCGCCCCTGATCGTCCTTGAGGTTGGCGGTGACGTACCACCATTCGATGCGAAAGCCGTCATGAGGACCGTGATCCGCCGGAAAGCTGAACACCCGACCGGGCACCACCGGGGTGAATGCTGCCGCTTGCTTGCCGAGACCGGCGAAGCCTTTCTCGACAGGCGCCGAGTCATCGCAGCCGCTCAACAACGCCAACAGCAACACACCGACCTTAATCTTCACGAGCGAACGTCCTCAGCAGATCCGCCGGTTGCGTGCGGTACAACGAATACAGCGGCCACGCCGACGCCAGCAAAGTCGCCAACAGCGCCAACCCCATCAACTGCAACAGCTGCGGCGGAAACACCCGCAGCGGCAAGCGCCAGCCAAAGGCCTGGACGTTGATCACCGTGTCCAGGCACCACGCCAATGCGATTCCCAACGGCAATGCGAGCACCAGCGTCAGCACCGCCAACAACCAGGTCTGTCCCAGATTGAGCAGCATCAATTGCTGGCGAGTCACGCCGAGCGCCCACAGGGGCGCGAGTTGCCCGAGGCGGCTCTGGCTTTGCGTCAATAGGCTGATGAACAGCGCCACGCCCGCCACACAGAGAGTCAGGCTGTTGAGTGCGGCAGTCGCGGCAAAGGTGCGTTCGAACACTTGCGTGGACCAGCCCTTGAGCCGGGCCTGGTCGACGATGCGGCTGTCCTCCAGCGTGAAGCGGGTTTGCAGCGCGGTCAGGAAATCAGGGATCAACGTCGGGTCGATGCGCAAGTTGAAACGGTTCGGGGTCAACTGCGGCCAGCCGCGCAGCAGATGGTCGACGTTGACCAGAATATGGCCTTTGGGATTGCCGTAATCGGCGTAGATGCCGACGATCCGTGGCGACCAGGTGCCGTTTGGTGTGGGAATCGTCAAATGATCGCCAAGGCGCACCTTCAGCCGGCGGGCCAGTTGCTCGCTGAGCATCAGTGCGTCGTCCTTGGCCAGTCGGTCCCAAGGGTTGTCGCCCAAGGCTTCCAGCAGCGGCCAATGCTGGCGATAGGTCGGGTGATCGATCACGCCGAAGACGTCCGCCGGCCAGCCTTGCAACTGGATCGACACTTGCCAGTTGGGCAGCACGGCCGTGAGTGCGGGTTGCTGCTTGAGCCAGGTTTGCAACTCTGTGGCCTGGGCCGGATTGCGCGGATTGACGTACAGTTCGGCGGTCAGGCGTTGTTCGAGCCAATTGCTGAAAGTCTCACGAAAACCGGCCGTCATGCTGCCCGCTCCAATGTTCGCCGCCAGTGCCAGCAACAGCGCCATCAGCGCCAGGCTCAGGGCCGGCAGTTGCTGGCGGCAGTCGGCGAGAAACCATTGGCCGAGCACCGAGCGACTGCGATGCAGCACCCGGTTCAACACCCAATTGAGCACCACCGGCAACGCCAGCGCAGCACCGATCAGCAGTGCCGCCATCAGCACGAAGCCACTGCCCAGGCTGTCGCCAAAGATCAACGCCAGCACTGCGATCACCGCGGCAATCACGGCAACCCAACCCTGACGCCGCAACCAGCGCGCGTGAGCCTGATGCCAGGCTTGCGGATCGGCCAGGGCCAGCAACGGCAGGCGTGCGGCCCGCAACAAACTGTTGGCCCCCGCCAACAACGCGCCCAACAGACTCAGGCCGACGCCGCTGAGCCACCACCACGGACTGAGGCTCAACTGCCCCGCCACTTCGGCGCCGTACAAACCGCGCAGACTCGCGGCGACATCCGGCAACAGCACGCTGGCCAGCAGGTAGCCGCTGGCGACGCCGACCAGTCCGCCGATCAATGCCAACCCACCCAATTCAACCGCCAGACAGGCAATCAGCATCCGTGCACTGACACCGCAGGCACGCAGGGTTCGGAGCAAACCACGGCGTTGTTCCAGCGCCAGGCCGATCGCGGCGTGGACGATGAACAGACCGACCACGAATGACAGAAAACCCAGCGCATCGAGGTTAAGGTGAAAGCTTTCAGTCAGGCGCGCCAAGTTGTTCTCTTCGCCACTGGTCTTGAGCTGCAATTGACCCTTGAATTGCTCAGGCAGCGGCGCGGTGAAATCCTTCGGCAGCAGCAGGCGTGACAGCTGATCCGGCAGGCCGAGAATCTGCTGGGCGAAGCCGATGTCCACCAGCAACACACCCGGGGCCATATCAGGCTGGGCACGCAGCGGCGGCAAGGCCTGACCACTCAAACTCTCCGGGCGATCACCCTCGTGCAAACCCAGTGCCTGCAACGTCTGCGGCGAAACCCAGGTGCTGCCCGGCGGGCTGAAAAACTCGACAACCTGCTCGATCGGCAACGCCTGCCCCGCCACCGAGGAACCGGCGGGCAGCGACACTGGCTCGATGCCCATCAACTGCAAGCGCTGGTCGTCATGCTCCTTGAGCGTCACCCGACCTTGCAGGACCGGCGACACCGGCCAGCCCAAACGACGCAGGTCGACAAACACTTGCTGAGAAAAAGTCGCGCCACTGGGCGCACTGAGGCTGGCCTGGGGTTCACCGCCGATCAGCTGACTGGCCCGGGCATAGCTTTCCCGCGCCTGACTGTTCAGCGCCTGCACGCCGGTCAGCAGGCTGGTGGCGAGCCAGAGCCCGGTCAGCACACTGAAAAACTGCACCGGGTGTTGCCGCCAATGACTGAGCAGCGCCCGTAGCGTCTCGCGAAAGACCGGCACCTCAGCGCTCGTCCGCGCCAGCCAGACGACCACCGTGGAGCACCACTTTTTCCGCCAGCCGCGCCGCGACCCGCGGGCTGTGGGTGACCATCAACAAAGTGGTGGGGCTATCGTCGAGCAACTCCAGCAACAACTTCAAAACCTCATCGCTGGTGGTTTCATCGAGGCTGCCAGTGGGTTCGTCGGCCAGCAGCAGTTTTGGCTGCGACGCCAGGGCCCGGCCCAGCGCGACCCGTTGCTGCTGGCCGCCGGACAACTGTTCCGGATAACGCCGCAGCAAATCAGCCAAGCCCAGGCGTTGCACCAGATGCGCCTGCCAGCGCGGATCATGGCGTCCCGCCAATCGCGCCTGGAAGGCCAGATTGTCCTCCACGCGCAAACTGCCGATCAGGTTGAACTGCTGAAACACCAGGCCGATTTCGGTCCGCCGCCAGTTCGCCAGTTGCCCTTCGCTCATCTGCTCCAGCCGATGCTCGCCGCTGCGGATGCTGCCGCGATCGACCTTGTCCAGCCCGGCAATCAGGTGCAGCAAAGTGCTCTTGCCACTGCCCGACTCCCCCATCAACGCCAGGCTACTGCCGGGTTTCAAGGTGAGGTCGACACCTTGCAGAACCGGCAGCGGGCCCTGGGGAGTGGCGTAGCTTTTGAAGACGCCTTGGACCGAAAGCATGGGGGAAACCGTTCGATGTGCGTGGAGCAAGGATAGCGGACGGCAGCGGCACCGCGAAATGCCTGAAACCTATCGCTTCACGGCCACCCACGTAAAACACAACGGCAGCTGCGCCGTCTGCTGCTCATACCGATCATAGAGTTCCTCGCGGTTGGAATGCGGGTACTCCTTGAAGTGACTGATCTGCAATCCCGCCTCAATGGCGCCGGTGAAGATCGCGCCCAAGGTGTGGACGAACCAGTAGGACATCGCGGCCTGTTGATCGACTTTGCCTTCGTAGACGATCGGCTGGTCCTGCACGAAAGGTTCGCTGCGAAAGTACGAGCTGTCCGGTCGATACGGATCGATGGACTCAGGGTCGAACATTTCGAGGAACGGGTGGGTTTCGTACACCACCAGACTGCCGCCAGGCTTGAGGGTTTGGGCGACATGGCGGAAAAATTCAGCGATGTCCGGCATCCAGTTCAATACGCCGATGGTGATCAGGGCCACGTCGAAACGGCCATGAAGTTCTGTCGGCAAGTGATGGATGTCTGCCTCGATGAACTCAGGCGCATGGGGCGAGCGTGACGCCAGTTCCCGCGCCTGATCGAGGAATGCCTCAGACTGGTCGACGCCTGTGACGCTGCGGGCACCCAGCGCAAACAACGACAAGCTTTCGCGGCCATTGTTGCAGCCCAGTTGCACCACGTCTTTACCGTCGACACCGACCTGTTCCAGTAACCCTCGGAGGGTGTCGTCCATGCAGCAAAAATCCCGGTGGCTGACCGCCGTCAAACGGGCCTGCCATTCGGGGGTGTCCTTGTGGTGTCGGGCTGAGTCATTCCAGGCATCGCGGTTGCTGGCGATGGCTTTTTCTTTTGTCGGCATTTCCATTGCGCGCTCCAGACTGGGGGGCATTCATTAATTGCGTGCTGACACTATAACCGCTCTACAACCCACCCTCAGCCTGATCCAGCCGTTCACGCAAGAACTCGATCAACACCTGCACCGGTCGCGATGCTTGACGGTGCTGCGGATAGACCGCCGACAACGTCAGCGGCGCGCAACGAAATGCGTCCAACACCGGCACCAGCCTGCCGTCCTTCAACGCCGAACCCACAATGAAGGTCGGCAAGTACGTAATCCCCATACCGGCAATCGCCGCATCCCTGAGCAATTCACCATTGTTCACCCGCATCCGCCCGGTGACATTGACCACCAACGGCTTGCCCTGCCCTTCGAAACGCCATTGCACCTGACGACCATGGCCGTAAGGCAGGCAGTCATGTGCGTGCAAGTCTTCGGGTTTGAGCGGCGTGCCGCGCTCGGCCAGGTAAGCCGGGCTGGCGCAGTACACCCGCTGGATGGAGGCGATGCGTCGGGCGATCAGCGTCGAATCCTCCAGAATGCCGATTCGCAGCGCCAGGTCATAACCCTCACTGAGCAAATCCACCGATCGATCACTGAGGTCGACCTCTACCGTGACGTCGCGATAACGCTGCAAAAACACCGGCAGCAAACAGCCCAAATGCGCCACCGCAAACGACAATGGCGCGCTGATACGGATCGTGCCGCGGGGCTCAGTGGTCTGGCCGGCGATGCCCTGCTCTACTTGCTCGACTTCGCCCAGCAGACGCAAGGCTGACTCGTAATAACTCTGCCCCAGTGGCGTCACGTCCAGTCGCCGCGTGGAGCGATTGAGTAGCCGCACACCCAGACGCTCTTCGAGCTGCATCAACCGCCGGCTGACGAACTGCTTGGACAGGCCCAATTGATCGGCCGCCGCAGTAAAGCTGCCGGAGTCCATGACCTGGCAAAAAATACGCATATCTTCGAACGGGTTCATTGTCACGCTCTGATTGACAGTCAGACACTATATAGCCGCTTTTTGTCTCAGACGAAAATGCCCGCACATTGGCGGGCATCTTTCATTGTGGCGGGACTTACTTCGAAGACAGCACCGAGTAGCTGTTCATCAAATTGCGGTAGTTCGGAATGCGCGGCGACAGCAGGTTGGCCAGGCCTTCCATGTCGTTGCGCCAGTCGCCCTGCAGCTCGCAGGCCACCGAGAACCAGTTCACCAGTTGAGCACCGGCCGCCGCCATACGTGCCCAGGCCGCTTGTTGCACGGTTTCGTTGAAGGTGCCCGAGGCGTCCGTCACGACGAACACTTCAAACCCTTCCGCCAACGCCGACAGCGTTGGGAACGTCACGCAAACGTCGGTGACGACGCCGGCGATGATCAGTTGCTTGCGGCCAGTGGCTTTAACGGCTTTGACAAAATCTTCGTTGTCCCAGGCGTTGATCTGGCCTGGACGCGGGATGTACGGTGCGTCCGGGAACTGCTCTTTCAACTCGGGAACCATCGGGCCGTTCGGACCGTTTTCGAAGCTGGTGGTCAGGATGGTCGGCAGCTTGAAGAACTTGGCCACATCGCCCAGGGCCAGCACGTTGTTCTTGAATTCGTTCGGCGAGAAATCCTGAACCAGCGAGATCAGGCCCGTCTGGTGGTCGACCAACAGCACAACGGCGTCATCTTTGTTCAGGCGTTTGTACGGAACGTTGCTCATGTGAAACTCCTCGATGGATGGGTGTGACATACAACGCCGACGTGCAGGGCCGGCGCTTTTTTGTGATCGTCAGAACGCGAAGCACGAGCAGCCAAACGCGCCCCAGAAACCCGCGAAATCGCTGACCGGCGCATTCGACAAGCGCGCCTTTTCATGGCTATGGGAATGCACGCCGCACGGCCCGCTGCAATGGTGCACCTGCGCCTGCAATGGCGAGGTCGGACGCCAGTGCCCCGGTACATTCACCACCGGCGACCAGTCCGGCAGCACCGGTACGCTGGCCGGCCCGAGTTTTTCAAAATCACCGGCGGCGTACACCACCTTGCCGCCGACCACGGTCAACACCGACTCGATCCACTTGATCGCTTCTTCGTCGACGCTGAAAAAATCCGCGCTCAGGGCCGCGATGTCAGCCAGTTGGCCGACCTTGATCATGCCTTTCTTGCCCTGCTCGGAAGAAAACCAGGCGCTGCCGTGGGTGAATAGCTCCAGCGCCGTTTGACGAGACAAGCCCTCGGCATGCAGTTCCAGGCCACCGACCGTGCGGCCGCTGACCATCCAGTACAGCGAAGTCCAGGGGTTGTAGCTGGAGACTCGCGTGGCATCGGTGCCGGCGCCGACCGGTACACCTTCGGCCAGCATGCGTTTGATCGGCGGGGTCGCTTCGGCGGCTTTGGCGCCGTAACGCTCGACGAAATATTCGCCTTGGAACGCCATACGATCCTGAATCGCGATACCGCCACCCAGCGCCCTCACCCGCTCAATGTTCTGCGGCGTAATGGTTTCGGCATGGTCGAAAAACCATGGCAAACCGTTGAACGGAATGTCGCGGTTAACCTTTTCGAACACGTCGAGCATGCGGCTGATGGATTCGTTGTATGTGGCGTGCAAACGGAACGGCCAGCGTTGCTCGACCAAGTGGCGCACCACCGGTTCCAGCTCGTCTTCCATTGTTTGTGGAAGGTCCGGACGCGGCTCGAGGAAGTCCTCGAAATCCGCCGCTGAAAACACCAGCATTTCCCCGGCGCCGTTGTGCCGCAGGTAATCGTCGCCTTGATGCAGGGTCACGCTGCTGGTCCAGTTCTTGAAGTCAGTCAGTTCTTCTTTCGGCTTCTGGGTGAACAGGTTGTAGGCGATCCGCACTGTGAGCTGCTGGTCCTTGGCCAACTGCTCGATCACCTGATAATCGTCCGGATAGTTCTGGAAACCGCCACCGGCATCGATGGCGCTGGTCAGGCCGAGACGGTTGAGCTCGCGCATGAACTGGCGGGTCGAGTTGACCTGATATTCCAGCGGCAACTTTGGCCCCTTCGCCAGCGTCGAGTACAGAATCATCGCGTTAGGACGGGCGACCAGCATGCCGGTCGGCTCACCGTTGGCATCGCGCACAATCTCGCCACCCGGCGGGTTCGGCGTGTTGCGGGTGTAACCGGCCACGCGCAACGCGGCACGGTTGAGCAAGGCGCGGTCGTACAGATGCAGGACAAATACCGGTGTATCCGGCGCGGCCTGATTGAGTTCTTCGAGGGTCGGCATGCGCTTTTCAGCGAACTGGAATTCGTTCCAGCCACCGACCACCCGCACCCATTGCGGCGTCGGCGTGCGGTCGGCCTGATCCTTGAGCATGCGCAGGGCATCGGCCAGCGACGGCACCCCTTCCCAGCGCAGTTCGAGGTTGTAGTTCAAACCGCCGCGGATCAGGTGCAAGTGCGAGTCGTTGAGGCCGGGAATGACACAGCGCCCCTTGAGGTCGATGATCTGCGTCCCCGAACCGCGCAGGGCCATGGCTTCGGCGTCGGTGCCGACCGCGACGAAACGACCATTGCTGATCGCTACGGCGCTGGCGCGTGGGTTTTCACGGTCAACCGTATGAAATTGGCCATTGAACAAAATCAGATCGGCGTTCATCGCTTTTCCTTGGGCTGAGTGGAAGAGGACAGCCAAGGCGCGAACAACCGCGTCGCCATTGGCATGAACAGGTACACCACCGACACGACGATGGTCAGCGTGATCAGGAACGTCGCGACCACGTAATTGGACAGGAAGGTATTGAGCTGCAGCAGCGGGCCCCAGATCAGCGGCACCAGCAAGGTGTGCGGCAAAATCACCAACAACGTCACCACGGCCTGCTTCCAGCGCGGCGGTGGTGGCGAAGCGGCGTCGGCTTGCGGTGCGAACCAGAATTCGTTGACCGGATTGACCTCGGTCTGGTCGCCGTCAGCGAGCATCGGTGCGGCTTCGTTGACCAGTTCCAGCCGTTGCGGTGAATCGAGCCAGCGCTGCATCGATTCGGTGGAGCAAAAGCGCAGCACGCAGGTGTACAGGTCGAGGCCGGCGCTCTTGCCGCGGATCACATCGACGCCCAAGTGCCCTTCCTGCTGCCCGGCAATGCTGACAATGTTGCGCAACCAGGCTTCGTACGGCGCTTCAAAACCTGCCTTGATCCGGTGCTTGATGACCAGGGTCACGACTTCCTCGAAACGATTGGATTCAGGCATAACGCAAAGCTCCGGCGAATCGAACATTGAGCGCCAGCCGTCCCGGCCCGGCGATAAGAACGCTGGTGAACAGAATCAACAACAGCCAACCGAACTGCCCTTCATCAAGACTCCATTGCGCATGCACCACCAGCAGCGCAATCAGCAACACCGCCAAAATCGGCAGACACGCCAGACGCACCAGCACCCCGGCGATGATCAGCAGCGGGCACAACACCTCGGCAAAAATCGCCAGCATCAGCGTGGCGTTCACACCCAGATGGAAAGGGTCTTCGATGACTTGCAGTTGAGCGTTGTAGTTAAGCAGTTTCGGCAAACCGTGCACCCACAGCAGAAACAAACCACCGCTGACCCGCAAAAATAACAGCCCGAAATCCTGGGCTCGTTCATCCCATCGCGACGTGTTCATGGGCTACCTGCACAAATAAAAAACCACCGGTGTTCATGCGCCCGGACTTGGTTTGATAGTGCCGGTGTGAGGTCGGAAAAAATTGGATGTGTGTGCTCTTTTTGTGGATGAGCCCGGCGACACGATCCACAGCAGATCCCACAGAGATTGGATTCGGCAGGAAGAGATTGGTCGGCTGTCAGGCCGCCATCGCGAGCAGGCTCGCTCCCACAGAAGATCGGCGTACGCCGTTCGCCTTTCGCCCTTCACCACTCAACAGGCCGAGCGTTAGCTCGCCTGCAGCTTTTGATCTTGATCTACCCGCCCCTTCGGAAGGCTGAGTGGAGGTGTTCATCTGGGGGGGGCGCGCAGCGCCGTTCGACGAAGTCGAACACATCGAGAGGAGGTTGAAGCGAAGCCAACCGGAGGCGATGCCCCCAGATGAATGCCGGAACGAAGGAACGCCGAGCCTAGGCGAGGGGCCGGACGCTTGGGGCGAGCCTTTTTGGGTACTTTTTTGGCGTTTGAAAAAAGTGCCTCGCCGTAAGGGCGAAACCGCCAGCCGCCGTTACCGCAGAAATGGATATGTACACCTCAAAGAAATAGGTCGGCTATCAGGCCACCTTCGCGAGCAAGCCCGCTCCCACAGTTGGACTGGGTACATCAGGATATAAACAGGTCGGCCCGAAGACCGCCACGGTCAAGCCGAAATAGGCAAAGGCCTGGACATGAACTCACTGATCCGTGACCGCAACCACCGTTCCGCCGGATCGTTGTCATGCACCCCGCTCCAGGCCATCGAAAGCTGCGCCGCTTCAATCGGAAACGGCGGGGCTTCGGCCCGCAACGCACACCCCTCGACCAACGCACACGCTGCGTAATCCGGCACGGTGGCGATCATCTCGGTCCCGGCCAGCAATGCCCGCAATCCACTGAACTGCGGAACGCCCAACACCACCCGCCGACTTCGTCCGATCTTCGCGAGATCAAGGTCAATGTTGCCGCTCAAATCCCCCGAAAACGACACCATCGCATGCGGTCGTTCACAGTATTCATCCAGCGACAGCGTCCCCGGTCGTTTGTCGCTACGCAGCACCTTGCACGGAATATCCCGCAACGTCTTGCGTTTGGCATTGGCCGGCAGATCCGTGGTGTAACTCACTCCTACCGAAATCTCCCCAGACGCCAGCAATGCCGGCATGAGCAGGTAATTCGCCCGCCGAACGACCACTATGATCCCTGGCGCCTCTTCCCGGAGCTGGCTCAACAATGGCGGAAACAAGCCAAACTCGGCGTCGTCCGACAGCCCGATGCGAAACACATCGCAGCTTGTAGCGGGGTCGAATTCTTTAGCTCGGCTCACTGCCCCGGAAATCACATCCATCGCCGGCTGCAGCTCCTTGAGAATCGCCAGTGCCCGCCCTGTCGGCTCCATCCCGCGGCCGTTGCGCAACAGCAGCGGATCATCGAACAGATCCCGTAACCGTCCCAGCGCCGCACTCACCGCTGGCTGCCCCATGAACAGTTTTTCGGCAACACGGGTGAGGTTCTTTTCAAACATCAACGCTTCGAAAATCACCAACAGGTTCATGTCGACGCGGCGCAGATCGTTACGGTTCACAGGCAGATTTCCTTGTGTGTTCAGCCAGGCACTTGGCGCTGGGGCGAAAACCACCAGATAACGTCGATTTTGCACGGTTCGCATCTGCAGAAATTGCAGCAATGTGCTGAGTCAGTGCTGTTGGTTACCCCCGCACACCGACGGAATTAACAACGTTTAACTCGCCTGCCAGAACCCTGCGGCCAAAAATGAAGCTCACCGACACGGACATTTGTCATGGCCCGCTCACAGCAAAACGTCACCCGCGAGACGACCACTGAAACGCGAAAGAAAACTACCGGCGGCCTGACTCCTTGGCGCGAAAGCCTGGTCAAGCAACTGATTCTCGAGCGCCTTGGTGAGACCGTGGAAGTGACCGAACTGGCCCGCGCCTGTGCTCTTTCACGCAGTCATTTCTCCCGCGCGTTCAAGTGCAGCACCGGGCTCTCGCCTCAAGACTGGATTCGCAACCAGCGCATCGCCCGCGCCAAGCAATTGATCCAGAGCACTGACCTGACCCTGACGCAAATCAGTCTCGAATGCGGCTTCTGCGATCAGGCACATTTCTGCCACATCTTCACTCGCAATGAAGGCATCACTCCATTTGCGTGGCGTTGCCGCACCATGCGCTCCCTGGCTCACCGTCCCGCCTGCACCGCTCAACTTCACGCACAATAAACCCGCTAACACATTTCTTGTAGCAGCTGTCGAGCCCCGGCGAGGCTGCGTTCGGCTGCGAAGCAGTCGTGAACTCAGCCCCCCGGTGTTTCAGGCAGGCGGCGCGCTCGCATTTTGCGACTGCTTCGCAGCCGAACGCAGCCTCGCAGGGGCTCGACAGCTGCTACAAAGCTTCCATGGCATAGAATCGGGGGGCCAGGGATTAACGCTTAGTCCTTCAAAAACGCCAGCAGATCGGCGTTGAGCTGATCCTTGTGGGTATCAGTCAAGCCATGAGGCGCGCCGGGGTAGATCTTCAACGTAGATCCTTTCACCAGTTTTGCAGACGCAATGCCCGACGCTTCGATCGGCACCACCTGGTCAGCATCGCCATGCACCACCAGCGTCGGAATGTCGAACTTCTTCAGGTCTTCGGTGAAGTCGGTTTCGGAGAATGCCTTGATGCAGTCATAAGCGTTCTTGTGGCCGGAGCTCATGCCTTGCATCCAGAACCAGTCGATCATGCCCTGGGATGGCTTGGCGTCCGGTTTGTTGAAGCCGAAGAACGGACCGCTGGCGAGGTCGATGTAGAGCTGCGAACGGTCGGCCAGGGACGCCTGACGAATGCCGTCAAACACCTCGATCGGCAGGCCGCCAGGGTTGGCTTCAGTCTTGAGCATCAGCGGCGGCACCGAAGAAATCAGCCCGGCCTTGGCCACGCGTTCGGTACCGTGGCGACCAATGTAGCGCGCCACTTCACCGCCGCCGGTGGAGAAGCCGAACAGCACGGCATCTTTGAGGTCCAGCAACTCGATCAACTGCGCCAGATCATCGGCGTAGGTGTCCATGTCGTTGCCGCTCCACGGCTGGCTGGAGCGGCCATGACCGCGGCGATCATGGGCGATCACCCGGTAGCCTTGGGCGACCAGGAAGATCATCTGCGATTCCCAGCTGTCGGCGTTCAACGGCCAGCCATGGCTGAAGACAATAGGCTGACCGGTGCCCCAGTCCTTGTAATAAATCTCGGTGCCGTCTCGGGTCGTGAACGTGCTCATGCATTGTCTCCTTAGTGAGTGTTGGGGGATCAAACCGTTGAGTGGCTCATGCGTTCAGCCAGCCGCGCCACTCGTTCGCCCAGATGGACAGCGGTCTTTGGGGGGCAGTGGGCGTTAGGGGTCACGGCTTCGGTCATGAAACGGGTGTGCCGGGAGCCACTGTGATAGACCTCCACGTTGCTCATTCCGGCGTCCTCATGACATGTTTAGTCCCTGCTATGGAGTTTTGGGCGTAGACGGGACGCAGGACGAGTTAAACGTTGTTAATTTTCCCCTGGCGCGCCAAAAGCCTCAGCGATACCTTCAAGACTGTCTCGCCCAATATTTGCGGAACTCATGAACAAGGGCGGGAAACCAGCAGTCCTGGCGGACAGCGCAGCGTCATCCGGCCAGCGCATTGCGTTGCCGTAAAAACCTGACGAATATGCTCGAAAGCCGCGTATCAGACGGCTGCAAGCAGGAGTGACACGTTGAGCCTTCCCCCCGACCAAGCCATCCATTTCGGCCCCTACCGGATCTATCCCGGACAACGTCTGGTCATGGAGGCCGACCAGCCCCTGCGCCTGGGTCGACGCGCCATGGACATTCTGTTGATCCTTTTGGAACACGCCGGGAATGTGGTCAGCAAACAAACGCTGATCGCCAGGGTCTGGCCGAAAAACATAGTGGAAGACATCAACCTGCGGGTGCACATGGCGGCCTTGCGCAAGGCCCTCGGTGACGGCCAGGCCGGCCAGCGTTACATCATCACCGTGGCGCAGCGTGGGTACAGCTTTGTGGCGCCATATTCTCTGGAGCACATCGAGCACCCTCCGGAGAGAGAAGCGCCCGCGCCGAGTGGCCACAACCTGCCCGTTCGTCGAACCCGCATGATCGGCCGCCAGTCTCTCGTCGATAGCCTGGTGGTCCAGCTGTCGCGCCAGCGTTTCATTACCCTGGTCGGCCCCGGCGGGATCGGCAAAACCACCGTGGCCCTGCGTGTCGCCGAACAACTGATCGGGCGCTACCGGGATGGCATTCGCCTGCTGGACCTGGCGCCGATCAATGATCCGTCGATGATCACCGTTCACCTGGCGACATTGCTCGAACTGTCTTTGCACGACGCTGAGCCGATGAGCGGCCTCGCCGCATTTTTGCGCGACCGGCAGATGCTGCTGGTGATCGACAATTGCGAACACCTGGTCGACGCCATCGCATTGCTGAGCGAGAGCCTCCTGCGCGCCGCGCCAGAGGTGCACATTCTGGCCACCAGTCGTGAGAGCCTGCGGGCCGAAGGTGAATGTGTCCAGCACCTGGAGTCGCTGGACTGCCCTCCCCCCATTGCCGTGCCAGACCGCGCTCAGGCCCTGACCTTTTCCGCCCTGCAGTTGTTCGTCGAACGGGCGATGGCCAGCCACGACAGCTTCGAACTGACCGATAACGAACTACCGCTGGCAATTGAAATCTGCCGGCGTCTGGACGGTATTCCGTTCGCGATCGAATTGGCGGCCACACAAGTCAGCAGCCTCGGATTGAGCGGATTACTGACCCAACTCCAAGGCAGTTTTCGCCTGCTCACCCAGGGTTGTCAGACTACGCTGGGCCGACACCAAACCCTGCGCGCCACACTGGACTGGAGCTTCGAGCTGCTAAATACCTGCGAACAAGCCTGCCTGCGCCGACTGGGTGTGTTCAGAGGCGGGTTCACCCTGGAATCGGCGGCGGCGGTGATCGTCGGCGAACACATCGAACCGCAAGCAGTGTTTGGCTCGATCACGCAACTGGTGGCCAAATCGCTGCTGAACGTGGAGGTGGGTGACGAAGAGGTGTTCTACCGATTGCTCGACACCACGCGCAGCTATGCCCTGGAGAAACTTGACCAGGCCGCCGAACTGCCCGATACCCGGGAACGTCACGCCAAGCGCTGTCTGGCGGTGATGAATCAGGCCCAGCACGACTGGGAGCTGATCCCGACAGGCGTGTGGATCGAGCGTTATGCCCGTGCTCTGGAAGATATTCGTTCGGCCCTCGACTGGTGTTTTAACGCGCAAGGACCGCGGGCACTGGCAATCCGCCTGACAGCAGCTTCCACCCCGCTTTGGCAGGAACTGTCGCTGCTCAAGGAGCACGGCTTGTACGTGGGCCGGGCGCTGGCGCTGCTCGATGCAACGTCCGATCCCTGTCCACAGCTGAAAATAGCCTTGCATCTCGCCCTTGGCAGCGCCTGTTATCACACTCAGGTCGGCACAAAAGAAACCATCGAGGCATTCGTCAGTGCCAGAATCCTGGCCGAACATTGCGATGATTTGGCCGGTCAGTTGCGGGCGGTGTCCGGGCACATGGCGGTCAACCTCTGTTGCGCCAACTATCAAATGGCTCTGGAACAGAGCCGGCAATTCGATCGGCTGGGGCTGCACGGCGATGCGGTGTTGTCCCTCAGCATGCATCGCTTGCGGGTGCTGGCGTTGCACTTTGCCGGGGACCAGCCGCAGGCCCGGCGGAACGCAGAGCAGGTGCTTCAGCGCATGGCCCAGAGTGGCCACCTCAACCGCTTCACCTACGGTTTTGGCGTGCACTACGACCAGAGCGTCGCCGCCCTGACGATTCTGGCGCGCATCCTCTGGTTGCAAGGGCAACCGGAACAAGCCTGGCGCACCGCCCGGCAAGCGCTGGACATTGCAACCCAGATCAACCACGGCACGTCCATCTGCTACACCCTGGCGCTGGCCGGTTGCCTGATCGCTCACTACAACGGCGATACCCGTACGGCTCGTGAACTCTTGCACCTGCTGCTGGAACAAGCACAGAAACACTCGGTACTGCTGTTCTACACCTGGGCCCGACACTATGCGCAGGTGATCGACCGCGCCGAGGCACACTTGCCGCTTCAGCCGGGCCAGGGGCTGATCAAGGACATCATGGTCACGCTGGATGGCAGTTTCGTCGATGATGCCCTGGTGCAACGCGCCGACACCGGTACGGCCGGCTGGAGCACGGCGGAAGTTCTACGGGCCCGGGCTGATGCACTGCTGGCCGAGGGTTGTCCTCTGAAAACCGAAGCGGCCGAGGCACTGCTGATCAGGGCATCAAGCGTGGCGAAACATCAGGGTGCCCTGGCTTGGGAACTGCGCAGCGCCACCTCACTGGCGCAACTTTGGCAGCGTCGAGGCCTGTATCAGCAAGCTCATGAGCTGCTGGCACCGATCTACAATCGGTTCACCGAGGGATTTTCTACACCGGACTTGAGCAAAGTCCGTCGATTACTCGACGAGCTCCATGGGCAACTGCACGCCTGAGACCCAGCGCGCCCGGCTGATGTAATGCGAATGGCGCCTCTCAAACACTCGCAGGTGGCCGCTGTGTTCGAGCTTCTCAAGAGCATAGGTACGCGTGGTGTTGAGAAAGCGATAACGGGTCGTGCCGTTGACCTGATCCATCGAGAGCAACGATTTGGCGACCAATCGCGTCATCAGCGCCGCCAGTTGACCGGGCTTAAGCTCCACGCAACTGCACACGCCAATCGCGGCATCGAGAGTGAAGGACATTTTGAACACCGATAGGCGCTGCAACACGGTTTGTTCCGGCAGGCTCAGCCGTTCATAGCTCCAGTCCAGGGCAGCTTTGAGCGTCTGATGTCGGGGCACCGCCGTGCGCCGACCTTGAGTCAGCAACTGAAGACAGTTATCCAGCTGAGCTTGCAAACCGACCAACGCCAGCGCATGGATCTGCACCGCAGCCAGTTCAATGGCCAGTGGCAAACCGTCGAGCCGCCGACAGATTTCACGGACCGCCTTGAGGTCTTGTTCGCGCAAGGCAAACCCTTGTTGACGGGTTCGGGCACGACTGACGAACAGCTGCACTGCCGAATACCCCATGGTTTCAGCGACACTGTGCAACGCCGACGCGGGCGGCACCGCCAGAGACGGCACACGCTGAACCGTTTCCCCTGCTGCCTGCAAAGGCTCGCGGCTGGTCACCAGAATGGACAGCCGAGGCGCCGACACCAGCAAATCCTCGACCAGGGTTCGACAGCGTTCCAGCAGGTGTTCGCAGTTGTCCAGCACCAGCAACGCGTGCCAGTTTGCCAGCACCTCCAGCGTCGTGCCGATCTCCCATTCAAGGGTCTGGATCAGATGATCGACCACTCGCGCGGGGTCACCGATCGCTGCGAAATTAACCAGCCACACCCCCTCTTCATAGTGCTGCAACAGCAGTTCGGCGACACGCAACGCCACGGTGGTTTTGCCGACGCCACCGGGGCCAACCAGCGTCATGAGACGCCGGATCGGCAACTGCCGGACCAGACTGCCGACCAGCGAATCTCGACCGATCACCGGCGTGAGCCGCGCAGGAAGGTTGTGCTGATTTTTTTGCACGGTATCGATCAAGAGTCCCGTGCCCACGGATGCATGGTGCACCGGGGCGATAAAACTGTAGCCGCGCTGGGGAATGTTGATGATGTAGCGCTGGCCATTCTGCCCGTCGCCAAGCGCCCGACGCAGGGCTGCAATGTGCACGCGCAGGTTGATTTCCTCGACCACCGACGTCGGCCAGACGCGGGCAATCAGTTCGTCCTTGTTGACCACGTTACCGGCGCGCTCGAGCAGCACCTGGAGGATATCCAGTGCACGACCGCCCATGCGCAGCGGTCGATCGCCTTCTAGGATCAGCCGTTGCCGCAGGTGGAATGCATAGGGGCCGAATCGCAGCACCGCATCGCTGTTTAAATCTCTGAGGCTGTTCATGCACATTCACGTGCTGAAACCTGGCCCGGCTCACAGTGCAGCACCATCACTTGCACCCGCCTTCCAGGCTCCCGCACCTCCGTCGCAAAGCGTTCAGGCTATCTTGGCAGGCATCAGTGACGGTACAACTGCCACGGTGGGAGCGTCACAGCCATCACGGTGCGCATAACGGACAAGAAGGCTCTAGCTGAACTGTTCGCGGTATTGGGTCGGCGTCAAACCAAGCTTTTCACTGAACAGGAAACGCATGTGCCGCACGCTGCCGAAGCCACTTTTGAACGCCACTGTCTTGAGCGGCAAGTCGCTGGTTTCCAGCAGATTCCTGGCGCTGTCGATACGCGCACTTTGCAGAAATTCCATGGGCGTCATGTTCACTTCCCGAGCAAACATCCGGGCGAAGTGCCGCGCACTCATGTTCGCGAGGCTGGCCATGCGTTCGATGCTGAATGCTTCATCGATATGTTCGAGCACATGGTTCTGCACGCGAGTGATCGGCGTTTCCTGTGGTGCGACAGCGGCCATCAACGGGCTGAATTGCGCCTGCCCTCCCTGGCGTTTCATGACCACCAGCAATACCTTGGCGACGTCTTGGGCAACTTTCTTGCCGTGGTCTTCGGCGACCACCGACAGCGCCAGGTCAATGCCGGCAGTGACGCCGCCGGAGGTGATGAGGTTGCGGTCTTGCACGTAAATCTGATCGGTCTCGACGGTAGCCTTCGGGAAGCCTTTGATCAGTCGTTCGGTGTAATGCCAGTGGGTGGTCACGCGATAACCGTCCAGCAAACCGGCATGGCCCAGCACGAACGCGCCGGTGCAGATCGAGCCGTATCGCTCGGCGCGACCGACTGCGGCTTTGAGCCAACACAACAACGGTGGATGTTTTTCGTTGTAGGCACCCGGACCGCCCGGCACCAGCAACAGGTCATACGCGTGATCGGCCTGATCGATGTGCAAATCGGCCTGGACGCTGACGCCGTTTGAGGCACGCAGTGCGCCATGCTCGGTGCCGATGGTCGACAGTTCATAACGATCATTCGGAGCCAGATATCGATTGGCGATGGAAAACACCTCCATCGGGCCTGCCATGTCCAGCAGGAGAAAGTCCGGAAACAACACCATAGCCACGGTTTTCATGGGTTCAAAATCACTGAAGTCAAAAGAAAATCCATCTGCCAAACACCACC